>JABLXA010000009.1 GCA_013178415.1 Bacillota bacterium
ATTTGACCTCCCTCGTTTACTCAGGCTTGCAGGTTTCGGTACGGACATATATGTGCGGCAAAGGCCCGCACAGGGGGCGGGGTTGGAAAATACCTAGCTGGAAGGCGCTACCTGCGAAATATGGGTTTCAAATAAATCGGATGGGAATTACCGTTCTGATGAGATCAATGTGCAGTCGCGCGCGAAGGATGAAAATCCCTTCAATCATTCGGCTGCAGAAGAGCGCCGGCTCTTTGCGATCTTGGTCAAATCAGCCTTGATATAAAGGAAAAAATCCTGGCGCCCAAAATCAGATAACCTACGGCCACGGCATTCAGAGCGGAGACAAGAACAGCTGCCGCGGCTACATTTTTTGTGATCTCGGCAAGATGGTGATACCCAGGAGATAGGATATCCACGAGGGTTTCTATGGCGGTATTTACGATTTCTAGTGTTATAACGAGGGAAATTGCGAAAAGGAGCATGGTGAGTTCCGCCCTATGGACGCCCAACAGGGAAGATAATAACAAGACCCCCAACGCAACGATAAAATGCACCCTCATGTTGCGCTGGGTCTTCAGGACATAAACTAGACCCTTTATGGCAAAATGGAAACTATCAATGATGTTCCTCGCCCTCATAATAAGATGCTCTGCCGTCTGGTAGCACCCGGGAGAGAAGGCGCTCTTCCGCCTCCCTCATTTCGGCCTTTTCCTCCTCTGTCTCGTGATCATAACCAAGTAAATGAAAAAGGCCATGGGCAATTAAATATGCCAGTTCCCTGACAAACCCATGTCCGAAGGTCTCGCCCTGAGCCCTGGCCATCTCTAGGGAGACCACTATATCTCCCAATAGAACCTCCTCATCATCGGCATCTCTGGTAGGAGAATCCATCGGAAACGAAAGGACATCCGTGGATGCGTCCACTTGTCGAAAATCGCTGTTCAATAGCCGGATCCTATCGTTATCAACGAATGCGATACTCACCTCTATCTTTTCGGGGTCATACCCCTCCTGTTCGAGGCCCTTTTCCACCACTGAATTGACGATTTCCAGCTGCTCAGGGGTGAGGGTTACCTTCCGCTGTTCATCCGATATCAAAACAGGCATATACTATGATTCGCCCCTTCCTTTTACTGTAGGAGATGAAGGATACTCTATCCTCGGATGAAATATGCCGGTAAGAATGCGCACGAATGCTTTTGCCACCTCATCCAGATCCCTGAAGGTGAGATCACACTGATCCAACTGCCCGGATGCAAGCAGATCCTTGATCATCTTCCTGACGAACCCTTCTATGCGACCTGGTGTAGGACGCGATAGAGACCTTACACCCGCCTCCACGCAATCAGCCAGCATGACGATGGCCGCTTCTCTGGTCTGCGGCCTGGGACCGGGATAACGAAAATCGCTTTCATCAGGCATCCCATCCTCACTTGATTCCTGGGCCTTATGATAGAAGTATTTCACCAGGGTGGTACCATGATGCTGCATGATGATATCAATGAGAGATTGTGGCAACCGATGAGACCTCGCTAGTTCAACTCCGTCCTTGACATGAGAAAGGATCACCAAGGCGCTGAGACTTGGCGAGATCTTATCATGAGGGTTATCCTGCACCAGCTGATTTTCAACAAAGAAATATGGCCTTTTGGTCTTTCCGATGTCATGATAATAAGCTCCTGCCCTGACCAGTAGGGTATCAGCACCGATTGCGCTTGCCGCAGCCTCCGCCAAATTCCCAACTATGATACTGTGATGATATGTCCCTGGGGCCTCGATAAGAAGACGCTTGAGAAGAGGCCTATTGGGATTGGACAGCTCGAGCAGCCTTATCGATGTCGTGATATGGAACAAATTTTCAAAGAAAGGGAGGATACCCACGGCCAGGATAGTAGAAAGAACACCATTGCCCAAGCCAAGGTAGCTGTGGGCCACCCAGTCAGGATTTTGAAAAATGAGCCCTACCCCTGCGATAGCGACGCTATTCACGGCACCCACTATAAACCCTGCCCGCACCAGGTCAGAGCGTTCTCCCACCTTGCTAACGGTGAACGCCGCGGCAATGGCAGTAATTGTTGAAACCAGAGTGCATCCCAGGTAATTGCCGCCTAGGATACCGGCTATAAGCCCGAATACAATACTGGTAATAATAGCAAGGCGGGGGTCAAAGATGACAGCGATCAGCATACTCCCGAAGGCGGTAGGAATCAACATCGATGAGTAAGACCATGGAATTGACGATATTATGGCGATTATCCCCACTACAATGACAATGAGACTGCCCAGGAGAGAAAACAGACGAATATCCAGTAGTATGTCCCTTCGAAACTGATACAAATAAGTGGCGATGATACCTGTGAATATAAACGAGACTGCTGTGATACCGATAATCCCCAGGTAATTGACCTTCGAACCTAATAGCCCCAGGTCCTTTAGAATCTCAATATGTTCTGCCGTCACGATCTCCCCACGTCTGACGACAGTTTGCCCTTTCAGGATCATGACAGGTTCCACTGACGCTATGGCGTCTTGGCGCGCCTTTTCCACCTTGGTGGGGTTCAAAACTAGGTTTGGCCCGATCTGCGGCTCCACTATGGCTAGCGCTGCAGACAATAAGTCCCCCGATATTCCTGCGTCAGCCAATCTTTTCCTTGCAGATGCCTTTGCTTCAGGGATATTCTCTCGGCTTATCCGAGTCTCCCGCATTGTGGAGCCTGCTACCTGCCTGCTCGTGGCCCGGAGCGACTCCAGTTCGGCCTGGGACGCCCTGAGCAGCACGACGAGACTGGTCGCAGGCACCTCGATGCCGGTATCCTTTCGTATCTCATCTGAAAGATCGGCGGCAATGCGCCGTATGTCGCCCGGATATCCCAGCTGTGATCCTTGCGAAGGGGGTCCGGGCGTATTGACACTAGAATACAGCTTCCGTGTGGCCAGTATCTTGTCAAATATCTTATCTATTGTATCCTCTACATTGATGCTGGCCGCAGGGCTGATATCATAGTTTTGTGGGGCAGCCGTGGCATCCTTTATAGCCTGCTTTCCGGCGCTCTCCTGGAGCGCCAGTGTCCGGGGACGATTTGTGATATCTCTCTGAGCTTCGATATCAATTTTGCTAGGTTGACCGATTTCCACCTCGACTTTGCGCGGCAAAAGGTTTATTGAAAGCACGGCCACGATCAACCCCACCACCAATATGGCAGTTAAAGACATCTGAAGCCATGGATTGGAGACTATGTCCTTCCACCTAGTTATGAACACTGGATATTGAGTTTTGGGTTTACCGGGGTTTAGCTCAGGATTCACCATCAAACGCCTTCCTCACTCGAGGACTTATTACCTTCATATCGCTCATAGGCCCTGACGATCCTTTGCACAAGTTCATGCCTTATGACGTCCTGGTCCGTTAGATAGACGAATTCAATTCCTTCAATGCCTTTCAATATGCCCTGGATTTCCGCAAGGCCACTGAACTGACCCTTAGGCAGGTCGATCTGGGTGAGGTCCCCGGTAACTACCGCCCTGGAATTAAAACCTAAACGGGTTAGAAACATTTTCATCTGTTCATGTGTTGTATTCTGGGCCTCGTCCAGGATGATAAACGAATCATCCAGAGTACGTCCGCGCATATAGGCTAGGGGAGCGACCTCGATGATACCCCGCTCCATATATTTTTGGAAGACATCCATGCCCAAAATATCGAAAATTGCATCGTAAAGGGGGCGAAGATAAGGGTTGACCTTCTCTTGAAGATCGCCGGGCAAAAATCCGAGCTTTTCGCCGGCTTCCACAGCTGGCCTCGTGAGGACCAGCCGGCTCACCTGTTTTGCCTTAAGATACGCTATGGCCACTGCCATGGCCAGGTAGGTCTTCCCTGTGCCTGCCGGCCCTATGGCAAAAACAAGATTTGATCTGTGCATCGCGTCAATATAGCGTTTTTGACCGAGGGTCTTGGGCTTGATTTGCCTTCCCCTGACGGTAACCTGAACGACATCCGAAAGCAGCTCGTGCAAAGAAGTAGCGTCTCCTCCTTTTACAAGCTCAATAGCATACCTGGCGTCCCTTACATTCACGGAGTTGCCAGACCTGATTACTGCCTTCAGATCTTCAATCACCTGCACAGCCAGGTCCACATCTTCCCTCTTGCCAGAAACCTCCACCCCATTAGAATAAGGATAAACTTCTATATCAAAGGCGCTTTCCAGTGCCTTCAATATCTCATCTTGCCTGCCAAACAGTGTCTGGGCCTCCCTGACACTCTCTATAGGAACAACCACTGCTGACTCAGGCTTCCGGGAATCTTCCAAAACCTCGGCCTTATAGAGTCTCTCCATCAACTCTCTCCTTTCCTTGTTCCTTTGATTCATCTGCCCCCGATTCTTGCGGTTCCACGATGAAATCAGATTCTGTAATAGAGAACCTCCGTGGGCTCCCTATATCTTCAATAACTTCGGCCACAATGCGGGCCGTAACAGTCCCTTTATCTGAATCTTGACTCACCAGCTCACGCTTAAATACAGTGGTCACACCTTTAGGAATCTCCCTGTTCAATGCCTCCAGGGCTCCATGAAGCGCTTCGGCCGCTGCTTCTTCATAGCTTTTTTCCTCTTTCGTGCGCCTTACTTCAACCCAGGTCAACTTCTCGATCTCCACAGGTATCTTGAGACCACCGGGGCCAAACGAAAATCTGACGCGCTCTCGTTCCTCTTTATAATCACGGAAATCGGCTGGGGGACGGCCCAATACTATCGGGCGTCCGAAAAACAGCGCAACAGCTCCACCTGACCTCCTCCCTGTGGGAATGAGACTCTCCCATCGCAGTTTTACAGTCTTTGTGCCTTCATACCAAACCCTCGCGCGAACTATGCCGTGTCCATCAACAATCTGAATATCTTCCCCATCCTTGTGGCCAGTCGCTAGCCGCCTCATGGCACAACCCTTGATAAGCACATCGCCCCGTTTCACGGTATCCCCGGGCCGGACCACCGGGATGCCAGCCAGTGTGATCATAGTCTCAATAAGGCCGTCACGTCTTGCAACAACGTGCGTAAGCATATTATCATGCGGTACCAGCTTTTTCTCGGCGATTTCTATAACCAGTTTAGTGCCGCTGAGATGAGCCCCGGCCCAGGCGACCTCACGAACCTGCGCAAGTATGGACTTCTCTATCCTGCGCAGGTCTATGGTTCTCTTGAGCTTCCCCGGTATTACCCCTTCTTTGGCCACAACCTGAAGGATCCTCTGTTCAGGGACTTCTTTTTCCCCTTTGACCTCAATGAACCACACAAAGGACGAAAGCACATTGAGGGCTATCCCAAAGATCACAGCCCCCATGACAAAAGCCTTGCGTGACCATAGCCGACCCAAGACAAAGGGCAGGCCGGCCTCCTTTATGATCTCAGCTTCACAACCTACCCTCTCCAAAATCGGATCCATGTCAGCCAGATCCCTTGCGTCGATCTTTGCAACGATAAATCTATCACCTATTTTTTCGATGTCCCAGAGATCTATTCCCCTGGAGCAAGCAAGGTTTATACATTTCTCCTGGGCCCTTCCTTTGATTTTGATTATAACATAGCCTTTCAGATAAGGCCACAATCTGTCGAGCAGCATCTGTTCACCCCTCCTCTTGCCGGGGCCGGTCCGACATCCTGTGGCCTGAAATCATGTTGAAGGCGAGTGCTGAGATCTCGCCCTCAATTATCAGTTCATCTGCGGAGATCTTTCTCAGGGCAAGTCCGTGGCCGTCAACCCGAAGTTCACCAGTGGGCAGGCCCAGCCTCAATGTATCCTCGGTATACTCTATAAGGCCTCGATGATTCTCAACGCGCAATTCTAAATTGCCGAAAAGTACAAGCCTGGGAAGATCAAGAACAATATCATGAGGGATATCTAGCGCCTCTGCGAAGCTCCTGCCAAGGCCGAATTTCTTGCGAGCTAGCCAGGTCAAGGCATATCCTACCTCCCATCGGACGACAAACCGTCCCCTTAAGAGACGCCAAATTGTCTCCTAAAAAAGGTATGCCTCTTCCCTCTTTATGATTACCGGACTCCAAAAGCTTGTCTTCCTGAGCCCATAGGAGCTGCCCTCTTCGATCTTGGAGGAGAAAGGATCTCTCCTAATATAACTGCCGACGGAATCCCAGCAGGGCCCAGGAGGTCTACGATTCCCGGTGGGATAGCTTGGGGCTGCTCTGTCGCTGATACGGCATATTCTGCCCATGATCCTGCGGTCGAGGTATCATCTTTGAAGACATCAATAGTCCATTCCTCATCGATGGCGAGCTCAGAAGATACGCCCTCACCGGTCCAGGCCTCGCCTATCCCCATATCTCTTGTTGGTCTGCCGATGACGCCGTCATCGCGAATAAAACCACCACTTTCTGCACTTACAGCGCCTTCTCCTGCATCGGCAAGACCTTCTTCCGCTTCTGCAAGACTGGCGCCACTGTCCGCAGAAATACTGCCTCCATTGCCTTCATTGGGGTGCATGGAGGTCTCTAAAGGTTCTGCCTCAGCAAGTCTCTTGAGCATCCCCCTGATCACAGGGAGGATTATAGCCACCGCGAGGTAAACAATGGCTATGAGGCTGATAAGGCCTTCAATGTTGACCATCTTTTTCTATATCACTCCCCGCTATCCTTGCTGAGCTTTGGCGGTTCCTCGCCGGGACGCTCCGGCTTTTGTGTCAGCCGTGAGATGGCTTCCCTCATCTGCGTATCAGCCAGGAGATTTTGGAGGTTGTAATAATCAAGCACTCCCAATTTGCCGCGCCTCAAGGCATCAGCCATCGCCTTCGGCACCTCCGCCTCGGCCTCTACGACTCGAGCCCTCATTTCCTGAACCATAGCCTTCATTTCCTGTTCACGAGCAAGAGCAGCAAACCGTCTCTCCGCGGCCTTGGCCTGGGCTATATTCTTGTCGGCCTCAGCCTGATCCATCTGCAGCCGGGCCCCTATATTACGCCCCACGTCCACATCAGCGATATCAATAGAAAGGATTTCGAACGCAGTACCAGCATCAAGGCCCTTATTCAGCACCGTGCGTGAGATCTTGTCCGGATTTTCCAGGACCTCCTTATGGCTTTCGGCAGACCCCACCGTAGTCACGATGCCTTCACCAACGCGGGCTATGATGGTAGCCTCACCGGCCCCCCCTACGAGACGATCGATATTGGCCCTGACAGTAACCCTGGCTTTGGCCTTCAGCTCTATGCCGTCTTTTGCCACCGCAGCAACTACCGGGGTCTCGATGACCTTTGGATTGACACTCATCTGGACGGCTTCCAATACATTTCGCCCCGCAAGATCAATGGCCGCCCCACGTTCGAAAGTCAGGGAAATGCCCGCACGATGAGCTGCTATCAGAGCATCGACCACCCTATCGACATTCCCGCCTGCCAGATAATGGGCCTCAAGTTTATCGGCGCTAACATTTAGTCCAGCCTTGACAGCCTTTATAAGCGGTAATATGATCCTTGCCGGAGGCACGCGCCTGAGTCTCATTCCTATGAGATTGATGATACCCACATGGACGCCGGCAGCTAAAGCCGAAATCCAGAGCCCTACCGGAATGAAACTCAGCAGGATCATCAGAAAGATGATCGCTAGAAAGACGATCACCGGGAAAACGAGAAGGATATCCAAGACACTCCCTCCTATCTGCCTCTTATTCACTATCCTCCTGTGGACGCACCATAAGTTTGCCACCTTCAGCATGGATGACGGTTACGACGACACCACGAGGGATATATTCGCCTTCAGAAATAGCGTCTAGTTTTTTATCCCCTATGAGAATGACCCCTGCGGGCCTCAGGACTGTCAGTGTCCTGCCCGTAGCCCCTAGATATGAAGCCCGCTCCTCAGAGGAGACATACCCCTCAGACTTCTCCTGTCTGTGGCTCAACACCAGCCTTCCCCAAAAAGGGGATCTTCCGAGCCTCGTGACGATGAATGCCCCTCCTGTGATGGTTATAAGAAAGGCGATGCTGATGGTACCCGCAGCTTCTGCCATGTCATTGAAACTCATGAAAAGGCTCGCCAGAATCGCCAAGATCCCGGCAATGCCAGTAATTCCGAATCCGGGTATTGCGAAGAGCTCGATCAGCAAAAGGATGACCCCGATCAGGAAGATCGCCACGGCCCACAGCCCTGCTATGCCTGCAATCACTCGGCCTCCAAAGAACAATGCCAACATCAAGGTGCCCAAGGTCCCGGGAACGCCCCATCCCGGAGTGGTTATCTCGGCTAGAAGTCCAAGAAATCCCAATGCCAGCAAGAGCGAACTTACAACAGGGTCCGTTACAAATCTAGCTATCTTCTCAGATACTCTCACCGGGACAAAGATGATATCGCCGCCTGGAATATTGACTGCCTTCAGCGCCTCTTCGGGAGAGGAAGCTAAAGCATCTATGAACCCGACCTTCTTGGCCTTTTCAGCCGAGAGCGTCAATATCTTCCCTCTGTCTACAAGGCCTTTGATCTCTACATCAGCGTCTACCATGGCAGACGCGACCTTTGGATCTCGCTTGCGAGACTCCGCAGTTGCTTCAAATTCCCCCCTCAAAGCGGATATATTCTTTTCTTCGCGGGGTATTGTCTCTGCCGCCCCGATACTCGACCCCGGGGACATCACAATTTTCTCACAGGCAAGAGCAATCAAAGCTCCAGCAGACCAGGCACGCCCCTTGATGAAAGCCACTGTAGGAATATCAAGGCCAAGAATCAAGTCACGTATCTCAGTAGCTGCATCGACTCTCCCGCCGAAGGTATCAATGCAGAAGACAATAGCTCTAGCATGTGCCTCTCGGGCTTGCCGTATAGCCCGCTCTGCATAGGCAGCCAGACCGCCCTCTATATTGCCATGAATATACACGCCATAGATGGGCCCCTTGCTCGCCACCGGCGCGCCCTCACACACAGGGTTCAATCCCGCGAAACTCCATCCTGCAGGAGAGAGACCAGAGGCAAACCATGATAAGAATACAGCCATAAAAAGTGCCCGGAAGATCCGGGCACTTTTCTTGCCTGTATATCTCATAATGTTTGCTGCATATGATCTTGCTAAGCCCTCTCCGGAGGAAGGGAGAAACATTGCTTTTCCCTCGCCATCATGTTCAAGGCAGCTCATTTTTCCTCCCGCCCCTAATGATATCTGCGCTTCCTGGCGGCCTCTGATTTCTTCTTTCGACGTACGCTTGGCTTCTCGTAATGCTCGTGTTTTCTGAATTCCGCCAGGATCCCTGACCTCTGGCACTGACGTCTGAATCTGCGCAACGCACTATCGAGGGACTCGTTCTTGCCGACCCGAACTTCTGCCATAGACTCTCCCTCCCCCCGTTGCTATATACCTTGCTGCATTACAAATAGATTATACCCCAGCGGAAATCCGGGTGTCAATTGATAGCCGAGGACGCGTCAGATTTTGCGATACGACCTGTTACATACTCACTTGACGCTCGTATGACCTCCACAGGCAGGAAATCGCGAATCTCTTCGCCCCCACGTGGCACATAAACCCTCACATAGGTATCGGTGAGACCCTGTAATAATTGTCCCGGGCCTTCTTCCTCTATTAATATGCCATATTGCTTGCCTATCATGCTTTTATGAAACTTCAGGGAGAGTTCCCGGCCCAATTCCCGCGCTCGCTCGCTGCGTCTTTCAGCGACGGCGGCGTCCACCTGTCCTTGGAAAGTCGCTGCCCTGGTCCCCGGCCTTTTCGAGTACCTGAATACATGAAGGCGGCTGAATTCCATTTGCCTGACAAACTGGAGACTTCTTTCGAACCTCTCCTCGGTCTCCTGAGGGAAACCTACCATGAGATCCGTGGTAATTGCGCATTCTGGTATATTCGCGCGTATTCGTTCTACAAGCGAAGCATAATCCTCGGGCGAATAAGGTCGCCCCATGAGTTTCAGGATTTCAGCATCACCACTTTGAAGAGGTATGTGAAGGTGGCGCGCAGCCTTAGGAGAGGAAGCCAGAACCTCTATAAGAGTCTGGTCAAGATCCATTGGCTCGATAGAACTGAGCCTGAGCCGCCATTCTCCCGGGAGCGCCAGTAATCTCTCGACAATGGCGGCAAGATCGATTTTTTTTCCGTCCCCGGAGTTTTCATCGGCAGTACCAAGGTCCACCCCATAGAGCCCAAGATGAATTCCGACTAGCACTATCTCCTTGTAACCAACCCCTAGCAGCCTTTCAACCTCCGCAATCACATCGCCCGGTCTCCGACTCCTGAGAGGGCCTCTCGCGAAGGGTACCCGGCAATATGCGCAGAACTGATTGCAGCCCTCCTGGATCTTCACATATACCCTGGTGCGCCTAGCCACCATATCGATAGGAGTCTCTTCAAATGCCCTTTGATCCCCCACAGGCTCCACTGCCACCAGCGGGCCGCCCTCCTCGCGGACCTTTTCAACAAGATCTGGTATCATAGATCTACCGCGAGTGCCCACAATCACATCGACACCCGGGATCTCCGAAATCTCCTCCGGCGCGACCTGAGCATAACAGCCGGTAACCACTACTACGGCATCGGGGTTACGCTTTCGCGCCCGCCGCACCAATTGCCGCGATTTATGATCGCTGGTGACGGTAACGGTGCATGTATTTATACAATATACGTCCGCCCTTGAGTCAAAATCTACTATTTTATACCCACGCTTTCGAAACGCGGCCATCAGTGCCTCGGTATCATATTGATTCACCTTACATCCGAGAGTGGCAAAAGCGCAGGTTCTTGTTTCCTCCATTCGCGAAGATCACCCACCAAGTTGGCCGAATTCATAAAGAACAGCTGCAATCACGGAGATGGCCGCTGTTTCGGTTCTCAGGATCCTCGGGCCCAGGCTTACGGAGATCCCTCCCGCATCCCTTATCATCAGCACCTCATCTCTTGTAAGTCCGCCTTCAGGGCCGATAAAACATACAACTGTACCAGGCACTTCAGGGGTCGTATGATCCCCTGTACACTCAAGCAATCTGAGCCCTTGTCTCAATCCCGCATTTTCCTCAAGCTCCCAGGGTACTATCCATATACAATCCGCGGCGGCGGGCGGTATATGTTTCCCGCGAATAGCCTCACTCAAATTGCATATATCATGTACAGCAGGAATCGTGGCTCTGCCTGATTGTTTGGAGGCCTCAACAGCTATTCTGCTGAGACGGGCGACCTTTTTGGATGCGGCCTCCACATCCGGCCTTGCCACGGTTCTCTCTGTAATTACCGGATGAAAATGGGACACGCCCAACTCCGTTCCAGCCCGGACAATGATGTCCATCTTATCACTCTTTGGAAGGCCCTGAACAAGTATTACATTGACACTGGGATCGCTTGTCCTTCTGCTGGCCGAAATGATGGCACAATAGACTTCATCCTGTGAAATCCGGGCAATCCGGGAAACATACTGGTTACCATATCCATCGAGAATCAAGATCTCGTCGCCAGGACCAAGTCTCAACACATCTCTTAGATGCCTGACATCACCGCCAGTGATGACAGCGGTATCGCCAGATATGGAATCCCTCGGGACGAAAAAACGCCTCACTGTGCTCTTCGCTCCCAGGCGTCCCTCATTTTATGAAAGAAGCCCTTGCTCTGGGCATCCTTCCCATGAAGCGCAGCCAGTTCACGTAAAAGCTCCTTCTCCCTCGGGCTCAACTTCGTTGGTGTAACTACCATCACCTTTACAAATTGATCTCCCCGTCCAAATCCACGTAAACTTGGGATGCCCTTCCCTTTCAACCGGAACGAAGATCCAGATTGGGTGCCCTCAGGAATCTTGAGCTTGGCAGTTCCATCCAGGGTCGGAACTTCGATCTCATCACCCAGGCAGGCCTGCCAATAATGGATTGGAACTTCACATATCACATCATTGCCTGACCTTTGGAAGATCTCGTGAGGAGCCACAGTAATATATACATACAGATCTCCGCGCGGCCCGCCCCTGATTCCGGCGTCTCCTGCTCCTGCAATCCTCACCTTGATGCCGGAATCAACGCCGGCTGGAACCTTCACCTTGATCTTATGGCGTTTCTGAATCCTTCCGCGTCCCTTGCAGACGCCACAAGGGCTTGTGATGATCTTTCCTTCCCCACCACAACGAGGACAGGTGCGGAGGCTTGTGAAACTGCCAAATGGGATAGACCTGGTCTCGCCTACCTGGCCCCGACCATTACATATCGGGCAAGTCGATGGCTCTGTTCCCGGTGCGGCCCCGGTGCCGCCGCAATTGCCACACCCATCGAGCCGATCCACCTCTATCGTCTTCTCCACACCGATTGCAGCTTCTTCCAGTGTTATCTCAAGGTCATATTGCAGGTCATTTCCGGGCTGGGGCCCCCGCCTTGCCGATGCGCCCCCGCGGATATCCCCGCCGAAGAACATATCAAAGATGCTGCCGACCCCAAACGGATCAAAATCCCTGAAATCCCGGAATTCACCTTGGCCAAAATCAAAGCCTCCGCCCGCGCCAGCCTGATTGAAAGCATGACCAAATTGATCATACTTGGCCCGCTTCTCAGGATCACTTAGGACTTCGTAGGCTTCATTGATCTCTTTGAACTTCTCTTCAGCCTCTTTATTATTCGGGTTCAGATCAGGGTGATACTGTCTTGCAAGCTTGCGATAAGCCTTTTTTATCTCATCCTGGCTTGCATTCCTATCCACCCCGAGCACTTCGTAGTAATCCCTGCTGGCCAAAGAGTCCACCGCCTATCTTCAATAGGGCCCGCACAATTCGCGGGCCCCTTCAAAATTCCGATGCTCTATCATTTACGACCGCTTATCATCATTGACTTCGCGGTAATCTCCATCCACCACATCATCACGAGAGCCGCTTGCAGAGCGTTTCTCCTGATCCTGCGCCCCGTGGCCTCCGGTCCCGGCGCCGGGCCCGCCTGCCGCCTGCCCATATATGGCTGAGGTAGCCTCGTGTAGAGCCTTGGTGAGTTCCTCCATTCTCTGGCGAATCCTGGCGGCATTCTTCTCTTGTAGAGCCGTCTTTAAATCGGCTTCAGCTTTCTGTATCCTGTCACGCCGATCCTGAGGAATCTTATCGCCCAGATCCTTGAGTGTCTTATCAACGCTATAGATCAGGCTATCTGCCGAATTTATGAGCTCCGCCTCCTCACGGCGCTTCTTGTCCTCCTCTGCATGCATTTCCGCTTCTTTGACCATACGCTCGATGTCCTCTTTAGATACCCCCGACGGAGAGCTTATTGTTATCTTTTGCTCTTTCCCGGTTCCGAGGTCCTTGGCCGATACATTGACAATGCCATTGGCGTCGATATCGAACGCCACCTCGATTTGAGGGACTCCCCTGGGAGCGGGCGGTATCCCGGTCAACTGGAACCTGCCGAGCGTGACATTATCTGCGGCCATCGGGCGCTCACCCTGGAGGACATGAATCTCCACAGATGTCTGGTTATCGGCAGCAGTAGAAAAGATCTGTTTCTTGGTAACAGGGATCGTTGTATTCCGGTCGATGATCTTCGTGAATACTCCGCCCAGGGTCTCGATCCCAAGGGATAGGGGAGTTACGTCTAGCAGCAAGAGATCCCGCACCTCGCCTGTCAGGACACCTGCCTGGATTGCAGCGCCAATGGCCACGCATTCATCAGGATTGACCCCCTTGTGCGGCTCCTTGCCCATAAGTCGCTTTATGGCCTCCTGGACTGCAGGAATACGAGTCGAGCCTCCCACAAGTATGACTTTGTCAATATCCTTGGGCTCGAGGCCTGCATCGGCCAGGGCCTGCTTTGTCGGACCCATGGTCTTCTCCACTAGATCACGAGTAAGCTCCTCGAATTTCGCTCGCGTAAGGGTCTCATCTAGATGCAGTGGCTGACCCGAGGAGTCCACAGAGATAAATGGCAAGTTAATCGTAGTGGTAAACAGCGTAGACAATTCTATTTTTGCCTTTTCAGCCGCTTCCGTGAGCCTTTGCATGGCGACCCTGTCTCGCTTCAAATCAACCCCTGTACGCTTGTAGAATTCCTGACACAGGTATTCCGTTATCTTCCTGTCGAAATCGTCTCCTCCCAAAAGATTATTCCCGTTTGTAGCCTTAACATGAAAAACTCCATCGCCAATCTCCAGAATGGAAACATCGAAGGTGCCTCCGCCAAGATCGAAAACCAGGATGGTGTGGTCGCCAGATTTATCAAGCCCATAGGCAAGAGATGCCGCGGTAGGCTCATTGATTATTCTCAAGACCTCCAACCCTGCGATCCTGCCGGCATCTTTGGTGGCCTGCCTCTGGCTATCTGTGAAGTAGGCAGGGCATGTAATCACAGCCTTTTCGATTTTTTCTCCTAGAAAAGCCTCGGCGTCTTCCTTGAGCTTCCTGAGGATCATCGCCGAGATCTCCTGGGGGGTGTACTCCTTGTCATCGATTTTGACACGGTAATCTGTTCCCATCCTTCTCTTTATGGAGATCACCGTACGCTCTGGATTGGTAATAGCCTGCCTCTTGGCAAGCTGCCCCACCATTCTTTCACCCGTCTTTGTAAAAGCCACTACCGACGGGGTGAGTCGGCTACCCTCAGCATTAGGTATGACGCGGGGTTCCCCGCCTTCCATCACGGCAATAACAGAGTTTGTGGTACCAAGGTCAATGCCAACCACTTTCCCCATAATTGTGATTCCTCCTCAAAACCTGCCTCATATAAAAGAATCGCATTGCGTGGACAATTCCAGTATTACTGAGGTCTATCCTGACTCTCACTGGGTGCGTCGGCCTCATTCTCATTAGCCGCCTTTCCACCCGTATTTTCTTCAGACTTCTTGGATACGATGACCAGGGACGGCCTCAGAACCCTATCACCGTACATGTACCCTTTGCGAACTTCCCGGACGACAGTTCCTTCCTCGACCTCATTATCGATAACCTGCTGCAATGCCTCATGAACCTTTGGATCATAGGGTTTCCCCAGGGCTTCGATCGGGGTCATGCCTTCCCTTTCGAGAAACTGGGCCACCTGTTTCTTTATGATCCCGATCCCTTGAAAAACCGGATCATCGCTTTTATCTTCCTTAACGAAGGCAAAGGCGGCATCGAGGTTGTCCAAAAGGGGCAAAAAGCTCCTCAAAACACTATCAGTAACGCCTCTCTCAAACTCTTTCCGTTCCTGCGCAATCCTCTTCTTATAGTTCTCAAAATCAGCTTGTGTGCGCTGCCAGCCGGCCAGATAATATTCCTTTTGTTTTGTTTCCTCTGCAAGCCGCGCCTCAAGGGAAGCAATCCGTGCCTCAATCGAATCAACCTTACTGGCAGGGACCTCTTTCGTCTCGCACTCGCCGGCCGCTTCCCCTCCTTCGCCACCATTCAACTCTTTATCCGGTTCACCCGATGACACGGTCCTTTCTTGATCCTCCACAAGGCCACCCTCCCGGCTACTGAGATTGTTGTTCCTCTCTTTTCCTGATGATCTTGTCTATACGTAAAATGGCTTCGGCAACCTCGCCCGCTGCCTTGAGCGCATAGCATTTCACCAAGGTGGGGTCGAATATGCCGAGTTCGGCCATATCAACTATTTCCCCTGTATCACAATCAACCCCTATAGAATCTTTGCCAAGTCTTTCCTGGGAAGATACCGCCTGCTCCACCTTTTCTAGGGCATTAAAGCCGGCATTTGTCACTATTTGGGAGAGAGGGCGCTTTAAAGCATCAATCACGCAATCCAGACCATAGCCAACCATGCCGCACACAGTATGCCTCAGTTTTTGAAGGGCCCGGGCCGCAGCAATCTCTATAGATCCTCCCCCTGGCACAATGCCATGTATTAGAGCAGCCTGCACAGAAGATGCAGCATCTTGGGCAATACGTTCCCGTTCTCCGACTACCTCATCGGTCGCCGCGCCCACCAAAATGGTAGCCATAGGCTGGCCTGCTCCTCCAAGTATCTTGATATAGGAGAATCTTTCATCCTCTGATACGCTCTCGGCGTGCCCGAGATAGCTCCGGATCTCCTCCTTGGATCTTGAGAGAGACCTGCGCTTTATAGGCCGGGCACCTGTATGCTCCGCAAGAGCTCGCATCTCCCGGGATGATACCCGTTCTATGGCCATGATCCCGGCATCGACCAGCGCCTCCTCTGCGACCTCCGAGATCCCCCGGCATGTCACGACCAATCCGATGTCCAGATCAATTATCTTCTGCAGGTTTTCTTTGAAACTTTCCTGTAGCTGTAGATATCTTCTGAATCCAGCTTCGGTGGAAAGGGCCTCGCTCTCAATTGGCTCCGGCTCCATGGCATCATCCAGGATCAGGATCCAGACATCCTTTTTGCTCCTGGGCATAGCCTTGTTCATGCGGCCCTTATCGATCACGACCCCCAGGAAGGCCTCGCTTGCGGCTCCCTCCTGGGCCATTATTATATCCCGAAGCCTGAAGGCCGGATCCCTCAGTTTTTCCTCTCCCACGAGACGCGCTGCCTGCAGCGCAAGGTCAGCCAGGTCCTGGCATCCTCTAGCCGATGTGAGTGCCACCTGTCGTAGCACATGGTCATCAAGCCCGCGGACTTGCCTGGAGCTCCTCTTTATCATCTCGATTGCAGAATCAACCCCCTGGCGTATTCCCTCGATGACGCGGGCTACCGGAACCCCTCTCGAGATCTGTTCGACTCCGTTGGAGATCAGAGCTCCAGCCAAAATACTAGCAGTGGTGGTGCCGTCCCCGACCTCGTCCTGCTGGGCCTCAGCCACATTTATAAGCATTCGCGCGGCAGGATGATTGGCCTCCATCCGGCTCAGTATGGTACAGCCATCATTTGTGATCACAACGTCTCCGAACTTATCCACCAGCATCGTATCAAGCCCTTTGGGCCCGATGGTCCCTTCGACACTAGCTACTACAGCTCTTACAGCGGCAGAGTTCGTAATGAGTGCCGCCATGCGGTCATCGACTTGTGATTCTTCTCTAGGTTCCTTTGAGGCCATGTCTCATCCTCCGCAGGTGGTTCTGATAATGCTAAAGAGCTAAGCGAAAACTTAACCCCTGCAGCTAGATCCACGATTCGCAGACCAGTTCACCGGCGTGACTTTGCCAGCGCGCCACTCAGACTATCAGCTACGAATCCTACAAGGTTCACGATCCTGGAGTAATCCATTCTGGTTGGTCCGAGAATTCCAATGATGCCGGCCATATGGCCCCCTACTTCATAGGAAGCACTCACGATGGAGCATTCATGAAGCTCTTCTATAGCATTCTCATGTCCGATCAGGATCTCAACCCCACCAGACGGGTTGATTCCCGTTAATATGTCGAACATGAGATCATCTTCCTCAAGGATGCTAAGCAATCCCTTTACCTTGGATATATCCTGAAATTCTGGCTGCGCCAGCATATTTACAGTGCCTTCCCGGAAGACTCGCTCTGTTCCCTTGTCATCAAGGGCCTTGAGCAAGAGCTCGATGGCCTCCTGCGCCAGGTATTTATATCTTCTCAGTTCCCATTCGATCTCGTTAAGTAAAGTGGACCTCAAATCCTTTACAGCCTTACCATTGAGCCGTTCATTGAGATAATGAGTTATGCCGACGATCTCCTGGGGAGAGATGGTTCCAGACAGCTGAACTATCCGCGTATTCACAAATCCCGGCTCCGTTATCATGATCACCAGGAGGCTATCTTCAGACATGGGAATGAGATCTATGCGCCTTATGACGCTCTCTCCGAATCTCGGCGAGATGACCACCACAGCCTGATTGGTGAGACTCGCCAGAATCCTTGCAGTATGCTGGACAGTGGCCTCAATCTGCCCCTGTCTATGAGCGAGCTCCTGCAAGACTTTTCGTCTCTCGTCAGGTGAGAGCGGTTTTGCCTCCATTATGACGTCCACATAAAACCTGTAACCCGTGTCAGAAGGGATACGTCCACTGGAGGTGTGGACCTGGCAAAGATAGCCCTCTTCCTCCAGATCGGCCATCTCATTCCTTATGGTGGCTGGACTTATACCAAGATTGTACTTCCTGGCAATACTCCTCGAGCCCACAGGATCGGCTGTTGATATATAATCGTCGACAACCGCCTGAAGTATGAGCTTTTTCCTCTCATTCATTTGACGAACAGGCTTTGCTCGACCCAAATCACTGCGTCCCAATTTCTCTCACCCCACGTTAGCACTCTCACATGCGGAGTGCTAACACTCCTATTACAACATAGCACCCTCCCTATATATTGTCAAGGGAGGACAAACTCGCGCATGGCTTCATTGGAGAGCATCAAACCCCGTCGTGTGAGAGATAGTACCTTTCCGTCCCACCTCGCCAGTCCAGATTCGACACATCTGGATACAGCACCCCCAAAGACATTCATGATCCCTGTGCCGAATCGCTCATTGAAGGCGCTATCATCAACCCCATCTAGCATCCTGAGCCCCAGGATCATCACATCTGACATTTCTTCTTGCCGTGAGATGTGCCTGCATTCCGTGACAGCCTCACCCTTTTGAAGAATGAGTCTATGATACTCCTCGAGGTTATACGCATTATTAAACCTTTTTTGATCCATATATGAATGGGCTCCTGCTCCAATGCCCAGATACGGATCGACTCGCCAGTATATCAGATTATGCTGGCACCTTCGCCCCGGTTGCGCGAAATTCGATAGCTCATAATGCTCGAATCCCGCGGATTCGAGCAAATCCTTTGCCGTATAGTACATATCTACCTCGAGATCCTCGTCCGCCAGCTTTGCCTCACCAGCCTTTACTCTATGATATAACCCGGTGCCTTCCTCGAGCATTAGCCCATATATAGAGATATGCTCCACATCAAGATCTATTGCCCTCTTCAAGGTTTCTTTCCAATCAGCCATGGTCTGTCCCGGAAGAGCGTACATCAGGTCTATGCTGATGTTGGCGAATTCTTCTCTCCTGGCGAGCCGGATCCCCTCATATATCTGGGAAGCATCATGAATCCTACCGATCCCGACAAGCAACCGGTCTTGAAATGCCTGGACGCCGAAGCTCAGTCTGTTGACCCCGAGCGCCCTCATCTCCCTTAATTTTACCTTATCAACTGTACCAGGGTTGGCCTCGACGGTAAACTCTATTTCCCCATTTCCATGATCTTTCCCATCACCGCCAGCGTGTTCCAGGAAAGCGAGTCTTATCTTCTCAAGCACCTGACACAATTCCGATACACTGAGACATGTAGGAGTGCCACCGCCTACATATACCGTCCCCACGCGGCGTCCGGTTCGATTCAATTCTGCAGTCTGGTAATCTATTTCCCGACCCAAGGCGTCGAGATATTTGTCAGGATTTTCTCTTTCAAGAGGATAGGAATTGAAATCACAATAATCACATTTCTTTATGCAAAACGGGATATGAACATAGAGACCAACCTTTAGTCTACTTTGAGGACGGCCATAAAAGCCTCCTGTGGCACCTCCACCGTTCCCAATCGCTTCATTCGCTTTTTCCCTTCCTTTTGTTTTTCCAGCAGCTTCCTCTTTCGTGTCACATCTCCCCCATAGCATTTCTGCAACACATTTTTTCTGAGAGCTGGCACAGTCTCCCGTGCTATCACACTTGATCCTATGGCAGCCTGGATAGGGACTTCAAAAAGTTGACGGGGGATGATCCTCCTTAGCGTCTCAACAAGTTTACGTCCGCGCTCTTGTGCCTTTCCCTTGAATATGATACATGACAAGGCGTCCACAGGCCTGCCATTGAGAAGAATATCCAGTTTGACGAGATCTGACTCATAATGGCCCTCATACTGATAATCTAAAGAAGCATACCCTCTGGTCTTTGATTTCAGCCTATCAAAGAAATCCACTAGGATCTCGGAAAGCGGCAGACGGTAGGTCAAAGTGACCCGGCTTTCGCTGATATACTCCATGCCCTTATAGATTCTCCGCCGTTCCTGACACAGCTCCATCACTGGCCCGATATAGTCCTTTGGGGCTACTATCGTAGCCAGTACATAAGGCTCTGAGATGGATTCAATTTCACCTGCAGGGGGCAGCCTGGAAGGGTTGTCCACCATGACCACTTCGCCGTTCGTCTTGACCACCTTGTATACAACACCAGGCGCTGTAGTTATAAGCTCTAGGCCAAATTCTCTCTCCAGGCGCTCCTTGACTATATCCGCATGCAGCAACCCCAAAAATCCGCACCGAAAGCCAAACCCAAGGGCCACAGATGTTTCCGGTTCATATGAAAGGGAGGCATCATTTAACTTGAGCTTTGCAAGTGCGTCCCTAAGGTCTTCGTATCTCTCTGTGTCTGCAGGGTAGAGCCCACAAAACACCATGGGCCGTGCCTGGCGGTATCCAGGCAATGGGTCAGAGGCGGGCCTATCGACCTGAGTCATGGTATCACCCACGTGAAGGTCCGCCACATCCTTGATTCCGGATGCTACATATCCCACTTCCCCGGCTGATAATGAGTCTACAGGAGTCATATCTGGCTTGAAAACCCCGATTTCAAAGACCTCTGATTCCCTGCCGGTAGCCATCAACTTAATACCCATGCCTGCACGCAGGGTTCCCTCCATGACCCGTATATATGCTATCACGCCTCTGTAAGAATCAAAATGCGAGTCGAATACCAACGCCCTGAGTGGCGCGCCTGGATTCCCTGAGGGAGCGGGTATCCTGCGCACGATCGCCTCAAGAACCTCAGATATGCCTTCTCCTGTCTTGGCTGAGACCATTATGCATTCTTCGGGCCTTATGCCCGCCACATCCTGCAGCTCGCGTTGAACCCTGACAGGGTCCGCATTCGGCAGGTCGATCTTATTTATCACAGGAATGATGGCGAGATCATTCTCGACTGCCAGGTACAAATTGGCGATGGTCTGAGCCTCTACCCCCTGGGATGCATCCACCACAAGCAAAGCACCTTCACATGCCGCGAGGCTCCTGGAAACCTCATAGTTGAAATCTACATGTCCTGGAGTGTCAATAAGGTTGAGCTCATATTGGACGCCATCTCGAGAAACATATGGAATACGCACAGCCTTCGCTTTGATGGTGATGCCTCTCTCGCGCTCGAGATCCATACTATCGAGGACTTGATCCATCATCTGACGTTCTGGTATGGCGCCGGTAAGCTCGAGAATCCTATCAGCCAGCGTCGATTTACCATGATCGATATGAGCGATTATGCAGAAGTTTCGAGTGTTTTCTTGCTGCGGAGAAGCCACCCGCTACGCACCTCCAGGAAGCAAATATTACGGCGCCCTGAGCTGGAGCGAAGCCAGCGCAACACGGGCGCCGATGATTCCGCGCACATATTCATATTATAGCATTACGCACAGATAGCAGTAAATCAGCAGCTGACGTTCATGATGCCTCCTTCACGAACAGCGTGAGTAAAGCCGCGACCATCCCCAACTGGAGTATGAACCCCCACGGAAAATCAAGCTTGCCATGAGGCAAAAGCCCACTGTGGGATGGGAAAAGCAGCCTCCTGCGCGGATTCGGGGGAAGATAGTCCTCGGGGTGAAAATGGGCCCATACAACTTCGATATCAGGGCTCATGCCGCCGATTCCGCCTGCCAGCACTGAAACCCCGTATCCCAGTGAGACAAGGAGGAAGCCTATTGCTACAGCCGCCGCGACATCGAGGACTCCCCATTTAGTCTCTTGATAATCATGATGAGGCACCATATCTGCCAACGCATGGCTGGCACATCCGCCAAGGAATGCCACGACCGGATCCTGAGTTATCAGGCCAGCCGTGGCGCCAATGATGAAATGCGTAGTTGCGTACAACTCCCCGGCCCTCCCGCCCTCTCTCCATGAAAATGCTGCGAAATGCCCTCATTGAGGAGACAACACCTTGTCTTATTCTATTCGACAAATTCGCTATGAGTTCCTTTAGCTTGTCCGAGCGGCCGACATCCAGATATATGCCAGCGTCATAGGCGCGTCCAAAAAGGATGACCCCGAGACTATCCGGGGGATCAAAAATGACGCCGGTGACAGGCGCAGGTCCTGGTAAAGGACGTAGATCCCTGATGCCGTGTTCTGCTACCCTCAAGCTGATGGTTAGAAATGCTGTCCAAATGCCGAATCCTATGATGACCATCATTCTTGTCCATTTTTCCGGGTGGGAGTCTTTCAAACCAGTATCACCCTATCAAATTCTCTCATCATCTTATCTCGAGGTCCTTCATAACCTGGCTCAAAACATCCGCAACCAGTTCAGCCGATCTCTCAGCTTCTTCTCTACTATTGTCTACAGATCCTATTTCAAGGATGATAGAGCGTGGATGAAGGTGTTGATTCCACCGTCCATCCTGCCTCAGATCTATGCCACGGGAAAGGCCGGGATACATCTCCTCCATCTTGCCCTGCAAATATCTTGCGAAGGCGAAGTTTTCCTGCCAGTTGGGGTGAGGCAGGCCGAAAGCATCGGTAGTTACTACGATAAACACCCGGGCCACCTTCTTGCCTTTGATCTCAGCGGTAGTAACCTCAGGAGTCAAACCTGGAGAGGAATCCCGGTGCAAGTCCAGCACTATCTCTATAGATTGATTTTGCTTCAAATACTCCGCCACTGTCTTGCTGGAATTGGCATATGCATCACGCCAGACGGGGTAATCATGAATCTTTCGAGAGTGAATCACCCCGATTCCGTAGCGTTCGGTGAGTACCTGGGCAAGGCGATCTCCTACTTTGATGACGCCCTCATCTTTTCCCCATACATAGTTTGCCCCAGACGTGGGGCGATAGGCCTCAGAACTATGGCTGTGATAGATGAGCACGGTAGGCGGTCCCTGGGATCTCCTAAACGGCCGAAGAATGTCAAAACCGGGTTCATGCCCCGGTGGCCTAGAGCCTTCAGGGGAAGGCTCAGGAACGTCCGGCGACGGAGGTGAAGGCGGCGTGAGGATACCTTCTTTGGCGACCTTATCCCCCGGCCCAGGACCGTGGGCAAGCCTGGAGCCAGCGACAGGAAGGACCTTAACATCCTTGGGAAGTCCGCCACCAGGTAAAGAGAGGAAGGTCTTGAGGTCTGATGTCTTCACTCCCATGATCCCGGATAGGAACTTCAAGGTCCAAATTTTGAGGTTCGTCCCATCCCCGGCCCTGGCGGGATCCCCATTTGATGGAAAGGTCACCCGGCGGAGAACTGCGAGCCTCTCCTGGAGGAATTGATCAAGACCCTTGATCTTCCCTGCTGGATTTCCGGCGGATTGTCTACCCGTTTCGAGATCTGGAAAGATGGAACCCTTCTTTTCCCCGGGCACTATAAGTTCTGTAAATGACCGTCCCGATATAGAGGTCAATAATGTCGAAGTTCCCAGAATCAAGACAAAAAAGAAAAGGGCCAACACACTCGGAATCGAGGGGCGTGATGTCTGACGAAGGCGCCAACCCCTGCGAGCATTCCAGTTTCTGGAGATATTCCTCCGCCAATATCGAATGTGACGATTCCGCCACCGACGATTATATCCAATGGCACACACCTATGAATTCCCCCAGTAGGCAGACAGAATGCACATTAAAATGTCTATGCCCACCGGAGCCAGAATATGCCCTTCATGGGGATGATACCCGCTAGCGGAGCCAAAGGCTGTCTTGAATCAACTCAGGTATTCAAGCACCCTGTCCCAATCCATCTGCGGGTGAAGTGCAGCATTGAGTCCAGATGCAACAACTCTCGCTATTTCCTCGATAATATCGTCTATCTCCTTGGGTGTCACCATCAGGGCACCCATATATGGCTGAAGGAGTTGCCTCATCAGGTGCTTCTTCTGATCTGGGGTGACGGATTGTATCATGCCAGGAGATTGCTGAGGCCCCCCCGCGGGCCCGACTCTAGAACCCATCGCAGCCGGCGTCTGCCCATATACATAGTCTGCGCGCGGCGCCCCCGGCTGAATCTCTGCCAGAAGGTCCATAGCATCAGATACGATAGTTATCGCATCAACCACCGTAGGTATTCCTATGGCAATGACCGGGACTCCAAGAGACTCATGGGTGATTCCAAGCCGTTTGTTTCCCACGCCTGAACCAGGCTGAATCCCAGTATCCCCCATCTGGATGGTCGTCCCAACTCGACTGGTTGAACGGGCAGCCAAAGCATCTATCACTATTACCACATTCGGCCTAATAGTATTCACGATCCCCCGGATCACCTCGCCGGTCTCCATGCCTGTGATGCCTAACACCCCGGGAGCTATGGCGCATACGGGTCGCATTCCACCCCGAAGCTCTTTCGGGGTCATTCCATAGAGATGCCTGGTGACAAGTAGTTTCTCTATGACCCTTGGTCCCAGAGCATCCGGCGTAGCCTGCCAATTCCCTAATCCGCAGCACATCACAGTGGCATCAGGTGGAATGTTAGCCAATCGATTCAACTCGCGCGCAAATACTTGGGCTATCTCCTGCTGGATATCCCTGCTTTGGGAACGCAACTCCTGGGACTCGATGGTGACATAATTGCCCCGAAGTTTTCCCATGGCGCGCTCGCCCTGCTCATTTAGGATTCTCACGCGAGTTACTGCTGTATGCTCTGTTTCCTCCTCTTCCGAGATCACACCCGGAATCTCCCGCGTTCCCATCCGCGTGTATGCTAGGTCCCTTGCCTCGATGGCCAGGTCGGTCCGTGGATTTTCAAAATCGATTTCCATGGAATTGTCACGATCCAATGAAAACACCTCCGCCATCCTTTAGGTTGCCCGGCACAGGTCCGCCTATTCACTTGCAAGAATGGAGACATCATGCTAAAATCAAAGGGTCGTCATTGATGCTGTAAGAGGTGAAGATGGGGTGGCAAACAAAAGATCCGCAGAGAAGCGGGCAAGGCAGACCATAAAACGCACGCTCAGAAATAGCGCAATCAAGTCCAAAGTAAAGACCAGTATCAGGAAATTCCTTGGAGCATTGGTAGACAAAGATCAGGCCAGGGCAGCGGAATTGTTGAAGCAGGCGGTAAAGACGGCAGACCAGGCCGCGGCCAAGGGTGTAATCCATGCGAATGTCGCAGCACGCTATAAGGCAAGACTGATGCGGCGATTCAACGACGCGTTCTCCGCTGCAGAAAAACAAGAGACAGAGGCAGGGGCCTGATTTCGGGCCCTTTTCCTCACTTTGAACGCGAGCATAGGGCGATCACCAGCTTCTCCAACGCCATCTGAGGAGGTATGCTGCCTGTCTTTATCTCAAGGTCGCAGTGAAAGGCCGCATGGATGGCATTCTCGAGTTCTATCGGCATGAAATTTTGCGCCTGCGCCAAGCACTTCCGGGTGGCGAAAAGGGACTTCCCCATGGCGGCGGCCATCTTCTGAACAGGCATCTTCTTTTGCTGGAGCAACTTGGCTTGAAGCACCGACCGCATCTGCCATACTATCCCCCCAAGGATCTTTATTGGCTCTTCTTTCATGCTTATCAAAGACCTAAGTCTTTCCAGCGCCTGCACACTATCACGCTTTCCAATAGCGTCCACCAGGTCGAATACCGTCGTCCCGATAGACTTCGCCACGATGGCCTCGATCTCTTCAGAGGTAATGACTCTCCTGGTAGAAAGCTTTCCGAGATAAGTGGCCAGCTTATCGAGCTCTGTGGCCAGAAGTCTAAGATCGCAGCCTAGACTGTCAACCATTTTATGCGCCAAAGGGTAAGGAAGCTTGAGTCCGAGGCTCCCTGCCCTGCGGACGAGCCAGCTGGTTGCTTCGCCCTCGTAGAGTTTCTTGAATTCTATGACACGACCTATTTTTGAGACGGCCTTACGCGTCCCTTCGCGGATGGGCCCAGGCCCGGCCAATAAAAGCAATATATTGGCGCTAGACATATGCGAAGCCGCCTTCAGGAGCCTTTCGGCATCTGTCGCGCCTAGCTTGTCAAATTCCTTTATTATAGTGACACGCCGTTCTGAGAAAACCGGCAATGCCATGACAGCGTTTATCATATCTTGCAGAGATGCCGATGCGCCATCGATGATGGCCAGATTAAATTCCCGTATGGAGGCCTCCAAAAGCGAGTCGGCGAGCTTAGAAGATGTCTCATCTCGCAAAAAAGGTTCCTCGCCATAGAGGAGGTATACCCCGCTAGATCTTCCCTTGCTTATCTCCTGGACTATATCAATGCCTGAGTCTGATATCACCAAAGCTCCACCGGACCTCCCTGATCTTTTGTCCATCTGATTCTATTATAACTGCTCCTGATATGTCTGTGCGATAGATTCTTGATTTAATATCCTCCAATGCCCGGATTGTCCACTTCGATGGGTGCCCAAAGGGATTTGATCCCACGGAAATGATGGAATGAGTGGGCATGACCGCCCGAAAGAACTCCGGATTTGTCGCGCTGAATCCCCCGTGATGGGCGACCTTTAGCACCGTCGACCTGAGCATCTGCTCATCAGAGGCTTCAGAAATCAGACGGCGCTGTCCTTCTTCCTCGATGTCGGCGGCAAAAAGGAAGGAATTTTTACCATGCATTAGTCTCAGCACCATTGAACCATCATTTAGGGAAACATGCGGGGGAATTCTTTCCGGAGGGTGCAGCACATCGACTTCAACCCGGGGCCCCAGCTTTATCCGGGTCCCTTTCCTGGCCCTCATATATTTTGCCCCGGTTTCTCTTGCCTCCCTGAGGAATTCTTCATAAGACGGGGAGTCGCCGGGAAGTCCGACATCAATGATATAATCGGCCCCTACTTCTCTCAAGACAGCAGGCAGCCCCCCTACATGATCCTCATGAGGATGCGTCAAAACAACGACATCCAACTGGCTTATGCTGTATTCACGAAGGACTGACAGCACAGCTTCTCCCTCTGGATTTCCGCCATCTATCAACATGGTTCTCCGACCGGGCGCCATGATCAGAGCCGAATCGCCTTGCCCCACTGAAATGAAGATCACCCTCAGCCTATCATAGAATGCAAGATGCCATATGATGGCCGCAATGATTCCAAAAGCCAGCACAGCGAGACATATCTTACGCAACCGCGCATTTAACGCAAACCGGTACACTCTATATTTCACAGTCCCGTAGCTGATGGTGATCGTAATCAGCCCGACATAGTGGGTTATAAGAAGCGCCGGAGGGATGGTCCAGCGCACCAGGCCCCATCCCATCCAATCAAAGGGCCCCATAATGATGAGCGTTATAGCCTTCAAAATGAGACTATTGCCCAAATTCAATATGAGACTTAGGTGTGGGGCAAAGGCGCCGATGACTCCGGACACCATCCCACTTATGAGCACTGCCTCCACAAGGGGCAGGATAAGTAGGTTTGAAAAGATCCCTGCAATGCTCACTTGATGAAAGTACCTGGATATAATAGGCCATGATCCTAGCTGAGAAGCAATGCTTACCGCGATCGGAGATGATAATCCCTTAAAGGGGCCAGGAAAAGATGACCTTATATATCTACATATCGGTCCCGACATAGTGATGATAGCCGCGGTCGTTACGAAAGACAGCTGAAATCCCACATCAAATAGTAGAAGAGGGTTACCGGCAAGAATCAGTAATGCCGCTAGACCCAGAAGATTGATTGAGTTCCCGTTCCCCTGGCCACCTAGGACCCCCCCAAATGCCATGATTGCCGCCCTGATGCAAGATGCGCTCATGCCCGACATGATGCAATAGCCCAGGCATACCATCAACAATACGGTGGCACGCAACACGCCTTTAAAGCCCAAAGGCGATATGGCAGATGAAACTGCCGAAACCACGAGACTCACATGAAGACCGGACACTGAAAAAATATGGGTTACACCAGCGGCTCTAAAGGCTTCTGCCATTTCTCCCGACAACCCAGCCTCGTTTCCTGCCGCTGTCATCCCCCTGCCAAATAAGATGGCAGAGAGCATTTCCCTCTGGGGAGAATCAACCCCGCGGGTGGCGCATATGAGGATCTTCTGGCGAATCCCATATACTGCCTTTATTATGGAATCGACATACTTCTTCACGCCACGCCCTTTGTTCATCTCCTGACGCCATTTCCCCGCGATGTGAAGAGATCCAGGCTGTGAAGAGGGAAGTGGAATCGGACTCTCATTGAGGTACATAACTCTTGTAATGCCCTGGCATTTGAGATATGACCTCATATCGAATCCCCCGGGGTTTCTGGCGGGCAGCGGGCGAACGAGCCTGCCTGTCACCCTTACCTCATCACCATAGCCGAGGATTGGGCCATGAGCGATCTTCCACCTCGCATCATCAACCGGGTTCGGCCCGCCATTTCGTCCAGGACTGCCGGCTCGGGAGGCCGTCTCGGCCTTGCGTCCATGAGCATGTTCATGATCTTGATTGCGCCAGCGAATGAGCGCTTTAAATCTGTAAGACCCCCAACGGATCATGGCAGGAGCCTGCCGATACTTTCCAGAGGCGCTTTCCTCAGCTAGCAGCCTTGCTTCAGCGGTCATCATTAGATCAAAGGGAAGCGCCATATCTTGCCCTGCCAGATTTGCCTCCGCTAGCGTGAGACGCGCAATGCCAAGGAAGACCATCACCAGCCCAAAAAGATGTTCAGGGGATGCCGAGTATAGACGACCCGGCGATATACAAAGGACTCCAGCTACCGCACATGCAACCCCCGAAAGCGCCAGTGAATAGGCTAATAGTAAATCTGCAGACCAGGAGACCCTATATAGGGCCCCCCAACCTAGAACAATTCCCGCCGAAAAGAGGGCGCCCGCTATGAACAGGGGATGACGCATATAAGACAACCTGAAGCTCATGGATTAGTAAACCGTAATATACTGCCTCATGGCTTCAAGTTTCTTCGGCCCGATGCCGGGCACATCCAACAGATCCTCGATAGCAGAGAATCTCCCATTGCGTGTGCGATATTCAATTATCCTCTCAGCTAGCACCGAACCTACGCCTTTAAGCTTCATCAATTCTACCTTATTTGAAGTGTTGATGTTTATGATAGTCGATGCCCCATGCAAGGGGTCAGCCAGCTGCAGGCTATCGGCGACAGCACCCTGCTCTGACGGCCTCGCTCCAACGACGTCGCCTGATTGGGCAATGTGGCCATCCGGCTGGGACGCGGCGCCACCTAATCGGGGAACGGCGTCGACGCCACCATCAGTCGCCTTGGGGCTCCCAACGGCAGTGAACGAACCAGTCTTTTCGCTGCCTGAAGGCTTGCCTATAGCGGCGCTAGAAAAGCTCTGCGATCTTTGCGGTTTAGGTTTTGGCGGAATATAGACCTGCTGGCCATCGGATATAGGCAAGGCAAGGTTTACAGCATCAAGACATGCAGAATCAGTTGCTCCGCCCGCTGCATTCACTGCATCATTGACTCTGGCAGAACTGGCCAGGCTATATACCCCTGGCCTTTTGACTTCGCCGCACACATGGACGACGATTTTCGTAGTCTCACCTGTCCCGGTAGTCTCACCCGTCCCGGCGAATTCCCCCATCCCGGCGGACTCATCCATTCCGGGGGGTTCACGCCTTCCGGTGGATTTACCCGCTCCGGAAACTTCCTTCGTTCCGGTAGCGCGGTTTTCCCCCCGGCCATTTGAATGCGCCACGACTGTAACCCCATCCCCGGTTGCATATACGGCCCGATAACCAAGCAGACCAAGTCCCATAAAAGCTACTATGGAAAGGATCAACAGGACCTTCCTTTCCGGTCTAAAGAGGAAATGCATAGCAAACCCCCATGGAGCCCAATCCGATTTCCTGCGCCAATTTGTCAGGCTCCATGGGGGTTATTCTCGCTGAGAGAATCCCTTCCTTCATCCCCCGGCTAATCCTTTTGGGTGATTCCCGGCATGAAAAGATCCTTTGACCCCGCTAAGAAGGGATTATATGACTATGTTCACTAGACGCTCAGGTACTACAAAGACGCCTTTGACGGGTTTATTTCCTATGAAACGACGCACCTTTTCCTGAGCTAGAGCCAGGTTGCGAAGATCATCTTCCTCAATACCTCGAGGGACCGTTATCCTATCTCGCACCTTTCCGTTCACCTGGATCACGATGGTCATTTCTTCTGCCTTCAACGCCTCTTGACTGTATTGAGGCCATCTTTGCCGATGAACGCTTCCCGCTTTCCCCAGGCGTTCCCAAAGCTCTTCAGTCAAATGTGGGGCAAAAGGAGCAAGAAGTAATACAACTGTCTCGATAGCCTCACGTAGGACCGCGTCACTCAGGTCAGAGACCCCGTTCGAGGCTGCTTCAGCGCGGAAATCATAGATCGCGTTCACTAATTCCATTATGGCGCTTATCGCCGTATTGAGGCTGAAGCGATCCCTGATATCCTCGGTCACCTTTTTGATCGTGGAGTGCGCTTTAAGCCTCAGGAGCCGCTCTCTTTTTGTGAGCTTAGCTGGATCTATGCTCATGCCGTCAGAACCTGAAGAGCTATCTATGAACTCATTCACAAGGCGCCATACTCTGTTCAGGAATCTAAAGGCCCCCTCGACACCGCGCTCGCTCCATTCCAGGTCGCGCTCAGGAGGAGCTGCGAAAAGAATGAAGACTCGAGCCGTATCAGCCCCGTAATTGTTCATTATGTCATCGGGATCCACGATGTTGCCTTTGGATTTTGACATGGCCGACCCGCCGAGCGTAACCATGCCCTGAGTGAATAGCGCATTGAAGGGCTCTGTAAACTCTACGAGTCCGGCATCATGAAGCACCTTTGTAAAGAACCTGGAATACAGAAGGTGCATCACTGCATGCTCTATTCCTCCGATGTATTGGTCCACGGGAAGCCAGTAATCAACCTCATCTTTGACAAATGGCCCGCTGGTTGCGTGAGGCGAAGCATAGCGAAGGAAATACCACGACGAATCCACAAAGGTATCCATGGTATCCGTCTCGCGCCTGGCAGCCCCCCCACACCTGGGACATGATGTATTCAAGAATCCTTCATGTCTAGCCAGGGGAGAAGGTCCTCCGGGCCTGAAATCCACATCTCTTGGAAGAAGCACCGGCAATTGGTCCGCGGGCACAGGCACAATTCCGCACCGATCGCAATACACAAGAGGGATCGGAGCCCCCCAGTATCGCTGACGGGAAATGAGCCAATCTCTCAATCTGTATTGGACTTCCCTCTTTCCAATTCCACGCTCCTCCAGCCATTCTATGATCTTATCCTTGCCTTCTTCGCTGGGCAATCCGGTAAAAGGCCCAGAGCCCACCATCACACCAGGATCAGAGTAAGCGACATCCATCGTATCCGGATGCAAGTCGACCCCTTTGCCGGGTTGTATGACTACTTTGATAGGAAGACCGTATTTTCGAGCAAATTCGAAATCCCTCTGATCGTGGGCAGGCACACCCATAACAGCTCCGGTGCCATATTCCATTAGGACATAGTTGGCAACCCATATGGGAATTCTCTCCCCATTCACCGGGTTTATGGCATATCTACCAGTAGGCGCTCCGGTCTTCTCTGCTATCATGCGCTCACGTTCAGTCCGGGGCATCCTCGCCTCTGCCAGAGCCTGGCACTCTCTGGCCTCCGGCCTTCCCTGCACCAACTTCTCAACCAGTGGATGCTCAGGAGCGAGGACCATGAATGTCACTCCGAACAATGTATCAGGCCTTGTGGTGAATACTGTTATATTTTCATCAAGACCCTCAATTGGGAAAAAGAGCCTGGCGCCTTCACTCTTTCCAATCCAGTTCTGCTGCATAATCTTGACCCGTTCCGGCCAGCCCGGAAGATTCTCAAGATCTTTCAGCAGGCTATCTGAATATTGGGTGATCTTGAGGAACCATTGCTCAAGTTCCTTTTCCTCGACCTGACTGTGACAGCGCCAGCATTCCCCGTCAACCACCTGTTCATTGGCAAGCACTGTCTGACAGCCGGGGCACCAATTCACTTTGCTCGATGCTTTGTATGCCAAACCTCGCTCATAGAAGAGCAAGAACAGCCACTGGGTCCAGCGGTAATAATCTTCGTTGCATGTCGCCACCTCGCGGTCCCAGTCATAGCTTACCCCAAGACGCTTTAGCTGGTTTCGCATAAAGGCTATGTTATCATAGGTCCAGTCCGCAGGGTGAATACCATGCTTGAGCGCGGCATTTTCCGCAGGCAATCCAAAAGCGTCCCATCCCATTGGATGAAGCACATTATAACCGTTCATCGTATGGAAACGAGCCACCACATCGCCCAGGGAATAATTCCTTACATGCCCCATGTGAAGGCGGCCTGAAGGGTATGGGAACATCTCAAGGCAATAGAACTTGGGCCTGGTATCATTCTTCTCTGTCCTGTAGATGCCATCCCTGGCCCATTTTTCTTGCCATTTCTTTTCGATTTCTGCAAAGGGATAGTGTTCCTCCAATCGTGGCTTCTCTCCTTTCGTTTCAAAGAATAGGATGCGCGATGCCTGATAGACGATCTTAAAAAACAAAACCTTTCGCCCGGCATATGCCAGGGACGAAAGGTCAAACTCTCGCGGTACCACCCTGATTAGCAAGATAGGAATTGGTGGAGACGATGGGAGTCGAACCCACGACCTCTTGAATGCCATTCAAGCGCTCTCCCAACTGAGCTACGTCCCCATCTATCATGCTCACTCTTACGCTTTAACGCGCGTCACGCCAACGACTACTCGAAGCATCCCATGCCCCATTCATCGCGAAGCTCTGAGGCGAGTATCCTCTTCATCGCACAGCAGGCATATAAAGATTTCAATGACCAGCGATTCGTATTATAGCCGAGAATATTCCTGATGTCAATACCACGCAGTCGCTGGGGTGCTGGAGTCGCTGAGTCGCTGGTGTAATTGAGCTCAGGGGAGAAAGGGAGGCATGGGACGCCCCTCGAGGCATGGGATGCCCCTCGAGCCACGGGGCGCCCCCCGAATCACGGGGCGCCTCGGCTAACTCCCTGCCACCCCTTGGGCATCCTCGACTTTTCTGTAATTCCGTGCCCATGCGCGATCAGCGATCTTGCCATATTCCCGCGCATATTCATCGAGTTCACCGGCCAAATCCGTGGTCACACAGTCAGCGCCTTCATGGGTAGGGTGCGCGCCGCAGAGGGAAACGACCTCGCGTAAAATGTGCGGATTATCAATGATCATGCACGGCCGCAAGTGATTTTCATTAAATGGCATGCGCTTCCTGATTTCCGTAAAGAACGGGGACCTCAAGACATCCTTCAAGGTAGTATTTCTGATATTGTCTACAGCAAAATGCACAAACACGCAAGGCTCTATGTCTCCATGAGCGTTTATATGGAGATATGAGCGTCCTCCGGCTATGCATCCTGACACCAGCGGCCCATCATTCCAGAAATCCGCCACAAAGATGGGCTTATTCGTCCGGAAATAGAGCACCCGCTCGCGCATATAATCTCTTTGCTCCGGCGTACACATAAGGCTCATATCCGCATCCTTCCCCACGGGAACAAACGTGAAAAACCACCCATAAAGGGCTCCCTTATCGATCAACATATCAATGAATTTATCGCTGCCTACTATATCAGTATTGTTGCGGGTATAGGTAGCAGAGAATCCAAAGACGGCTCCGGCCTCCCGCAGGTTATCCATGGCTTCCATTACCCTCTTGAATGTCCCCGGGCCACGCCGCGCATCAGTCTCCTTCTCAAATCCCTCCAGGCTAATGGCGGGTGATATATTTCCTAGATCCGTAAGCCTCTTCGCCATTTCCTTGTCAATCATGGTGCCATTGGTGTATACCATGAAAACAACATCATCATGTTTTGCATAGAGATCGAGGAGATCCTCCCGCACGAAAGGCTCGCCCCCGGAGATGACTATGAAGTGAATCCCCATCTCCTTTGCCTCGCTCACCACGCGGTCGAGAATCTCGAATTCCAACTCTGATTGTTTTGTGTATCTCCCGGCATAGCACCCCGTGCATCTAAGGTTGCACCTCATCGTAGGGCTCATGACAATAAGTGATGGCACATGCATTCCATTCTTCTTTGCGTACCTTTCCCGCTCTTGAAATCCAAGATATATCTCATTGACGAAAAGACCGACCATGCCCTTAGTACGGAAATTCGGGTGCATCTGTCTAAAACCACGCACAGCGTATCTAGTCCAGACATGATCCTTATTCTCGAAGTTCTGCCTCGCCAACCTGACCTGCTCTTTATGTCTCTGGGTCGGAGCTATGAGCTCAATGATCCGGGCCAGGGTGGCAAGATTGCGTTCGGGGTTCTTGGCCAAGATCGCCAAGGTCTGGTCGACCACCTGACTTGCCAGATACTTCTTCATGAGATCATAGGTCTTCATTAGGCTCTCCTCCTGTTTTTCAAGATATCGCCATCAGACTTGACCGGAACAGATTCCATGAGCCAGAGACAATAATTCAATAAGTATTAATCCAGAGGTAAGGATTCCGACCAAAATCACCTCCCAAAAAACCCAAAAATGCTACATGAAAAAGATCTACCCTTTTGATCCCCTTGGCCTATAAACTGGAAAGGTTCCATGGCTATAGCCGCCCCGACCTATAAATTGAAAACAGGAGCCCGATTCCGAATATGACGGCTATTGAAAACCCCATTTCCGCTACAGGGATCCCGATCATCATGACGCGAGAGCGAGAACCGGACACAGGTGCTGATCATACATGCTGGGATACCATCTCCTTTACAAAATCGAACAGCAGCCTCCGATCTTCATCGCTGATGCGGTTCACATATTGTTGATACTTTTCTATGCATGAGGTTATCAGAGCCGAGGCATCTACATATCTCTTGGTCTGTGCCAGCAGGACGCCGAGCACGCCTCCCGCCAGTAGAGTAAGCGCGATACCCGGCTCCCCTACAGTAGATATAATACCTGAAATAGCTCTCAATCCTTCTGTTCCAATGAGCCTCGCGCATGCGAGCAGCAACACCACTGTATATGAACAATAAGTGAAGGGCTTTTCAATCCGACTCAGTTGATCCACCAAGGGTTTAAGCATACTCCAGTTGCCGGAAGAGTCAAATTCCTTCAAAAGGGCCGAGAGCCTCGTCTTGAATTCAGTCCAACCTTCCCCACTTTCAGCAGCTAGGGACGATTGTTGTGATACGATCTTCTCATCCCGAGGAACGAAGACAACCAATGACCGCCCCACGGCTCGTGCCTCCCCATTAACCACATATTCAGAACGAGCCAGCCCGTTGCTCACCAATTTCTTCAACATATCATAGGCCGTCCATTTGCTTACGCCGAGGCTTCTTGCGATTTCCTCATAATGAACCGGCTCCTGTTTACTTTTATAGAGTCTACGAAGCTCTCTCAAAAAATCCTTGCTTCTCTCTGTGATCCTCATAATCTCTCGCCGCAGCGCGGGCAAATACCCAATTACTCATAGATGGACATATGGTAGTATAGCGCGCAGGACTGCGGCTGTCTTCCTTTCGCCAGCTAAAATCTACAGACCGGACTATACCCAAAAAAACCAAAAATAAATTATACAAACGAAAAAATGCACAAGGTCATTGGGATTGCGATATAGATATAACTTTAGCCCCTCTCCAGAGCCGCTCAAGATCATAATATTGTCTTTCCGACTCGCCTAGAACATGCACTATGACATCACCATAATCCAATAATACCCACCCGCTTCCATCATCGCCCTCTTGATGATAAGGCAGGAACCCCTGTTTCTTGAGCGTATCACGAATAGCCTCAATGATAGCCGAAAGATGCGGCCTTGAAGTGCCACTTGCAATGACAAAATAATCCGCTATCGTTGACAGCTCCCGCAAATCCAGTATCGTCACGCCAATAGCCTTTTTCTCCGCAGCAGCATTTGAAATCTCGCGAGCTTTCATGCTTGAAAGCTCTTCCATCACTCCACATCCTTTCCTTTTTCTGTGCCCCTGAGGCTGAGGAGAACACTATTCCTTGCAACCACTGCCCGCGGGTGAATCAACCCACTTCTCTTTATAAGATACCCCAATTTCTGATTCTGAGCCATGGTAAGGGCGACATCCAGATTAGACTTCACCGCCCGTCGAATGTCACTGACTCCCTTGTACGCCCGCCCGAGCTCAATACAGTCTGCGACATACACTATCTTCTCAAGAGGAGTCATATGCTCCCGGCCCGTAACATGAAATCTGATGGCATCCAATATCTCAGGGTCTTCTATCTCAAACTGGCGCCTGGCATATTCCGCGCCAAGCGGCCCATGAATCAACTTAGGCTCGGCCCTTTCTATTTCATCGAATACCACATGCCATTGCTCCGCCAACTTGAGAACTACATCCTGCGGGAGATCTCTAGCGCAGTCATGAAGAAGCCCCGCAATCCTGGCCTTATCCATATCGACCCCATATCTCTCGGCAAGCTGCACGGCCATATTCATGACCCCGATGGAATGACGATATCGGTGCGCCGTTACAAGTTTCCCAAGTCTCTCCGCCAATTCTGCCTCTGTCAGTCCCATCTCACCTCACTATATGGGGGGCAATGCCGAAAGCATACCCCCCCCCCCGCATGCCAACTCCCCGCAAAAATCCCGAATTACATTACACTAGGTACTTATGAAGATTATCTCTACCTGCCCTGACGGGGCCTTGCCTCATTCACGATTATCTGCCTGCCGTTGACATCAGCCCCGTTGAGGGCTTCCATGACATGCTTGGCATCTGCGTCCTCAACCTCAACGAAACCAAACCCACGAGACCTACCAGTCTCCCTATCCAGAATTACACGTGTGCTCTTGACCGTCCCATGCGCCGAGAAGATCTTTTCCAGATCCTCATCTGTGGTTGACCAGGGAAGATTCCCAACGTACAATGTCGTCAATACCGTCTCCTCCTTACCATTATTGAAATAAAAAGACCAAGGTTCCGAAGGAACCTCGGTTTTTCCCAAAAATTAGCCTCGTCTGTAGTCTACCCAGGATAGATATGTTATTATCTGGTTTGGAAAGAAGAAACATATGCGACACAATCGAAATCAGGTACCTTGGGATGGATATTGGACCTGGACCAACCACGGAGAGGAAAAATCTTTACCGGTCGCTGTCGTATCTGCAGGCCTCGTTATAGGTCACATCGTGATCTCAGACCATGAAATCAAACGCGACCACTTTCAGGTACCTACCTTCCGGCCCCTTTCAAGATTACTATATCATACCTTCGGACGACAGTAAATAAGGAGACGGAGTTGAAATTTATAGTATCTGACCGAAACCCGCAGGATCTGGATACTCATACCTGATTCATGCATGCCTGTTCCGGGTTAATAGCTCTATATAGGCCTGCCTTGAAGATATGGCTTTCGACGCTCTCAGGTACCAGGTATTTTATCGGTTTACCTTCCCTGACTCTCCTTCGTATATCAGTTGAAGATATTGCCAAGGCTGGCACCTCCAGGACATGAATGCCATTCGGGCATCGCTGCCTTATCCTGGAGACTTCCTCCTCAATCTTTTCGATCTGATATCCTGGCCTTGTAGCGGCGATAAAGCTACACTGTTGGAGAAGTTCATCCGAATCTTTCCAAGTGACTATCTCAAGGGTCGCATCGGCTCCGGTTATGAAGAAGAGTTTGACGTGTGGACCACATCTTCTCTGAAATTCCCTCACAGTGTCTACTGTGTAAGAAGGCCCGGGGCGATCAATCTCCATACGGGATACACGAAAGTATGGATTCGTGGCTGTCGCTAGCACCGTCATAAGGTATCGATCCTCAGCCGGTGAAACCTCATAGGCCTTTTTATGAGGCGGACATCCGGATGGAACAAAAACCACGACATCCAGGTCAAATTCGACCCTAGCTGCCTCGGCAGTAACGAGATGTCCATAATGAATGGGGTCAAAAGTCCCACCCATGATACCCAGACGGCCCACCGGCTCCACCCCTCAAAAGCTCCCTTTAGCGATTGTCCACGACTTGCAGCTTTTTGCGCATAGCCTCCACTAATGCCGGGACCCCTTCTCCTGTAAGCGCGGAGATCGCATAAAGCTCAAATCCCCTATCATGAGCCAACATTTGGCTCACAGAGTCCAGATTTGCGCGACCCTGCGGCATATCGATCTTGTTTGCGGCAATGATCATGGGCTTTTTTGCCAGAGATTCACTATATTGAGAAAGTTCATCCATGACCACATCGAAGTCCCGCAAAACCTCGTTCATGTCAGAGCGCGCCATATCTATGACATGAACGAGAATCCTGGTCCTTTCTATATGCCTCAGGAAATCGTGACCTAGCCCGACCCCTCTATGGGCCCCTTCTAGAAGGCCTGGGATGTCTGCCACAACGAAGCTAGTTCCATCTTCATTGGTCACAACTCCGAGGTTCGGAACAAGAGTGGTGAAAGGGTAATTGGCGATTTTCGGCCTAGCGCGGGAAATGCTGGCTATAAGAGTGGACTTCCCGGCGTTTGGCATACCCACCAGTCCTACGTCGGCTATCAACTTTAGCTCAAGTATTATCCTCTTCTCCTCACCAGGAGCGCCTTCATCCGCTATCCTTGGCGCCCGGTTAGTGGGCGTGGCAAAGTGAGGATTTCCCCTTCCGCCTCGGCCCCCACGCGCAATAACCACCCTCTCGTGAGGGTTGACCAAGTCGTAGAGAATTTCGCCAGTATCAGCGTCTTTGACGAGTGTGCCAGGGGGGACCTTCAGGACAAGATCGACACCGTCCCTGCCATGTTTTCGGGCCCCGGCGCCATTTTCTCCGCGTTCGGCCTTGTAGTGCTTTTTGTATCTGAAATCCATCAGGGTAGAGAGAGTCGGATCCACCTCCAATATGACGCTACCGCCCCTGCCGCCGTCACCGCCATCAGGACCGCCTCTCGGCACATATTTCTCATGTCGGAAGCTTACACACCCGTCTCCGCCATCTCCCGCTTTTACAGAGATCTCGACGGTATCAATAAACAGGAGACCTCACTCCTACCCGCTTCAGACTATACGACCCCGTGGGAGCATCCCCGGGGTCAAAAAAGAACAAGCGCTGATTATTCGGCAGCTACGACAGGAGCCGGACGAACGCTGACCCTCTTGCCATTCCTACCTGCCCTTTCAAAAGCAACGAAACCATCAGTCGTGGCAAATATGGTATCGTCCTTGCCAAGGCCAACATTGATCCCAGGCTTGATCCTGGTACCCCTTTGCCTGACTATTATGCTTCCTGCTGTAACGAATTGGCCATCATGTCTTTTAACTCCTAGTCGTTGAGCTGCGCTGTCACGCCCGTTCCTCGAACTTCCTACACCTTTTTTGTGTGCCATACGGAATCACCCCCGTTTGTCTCCGTCCATCGCAAAAAGCACTAACTTTGCGCTTCCTCCGGGACCGTCTCTACTACATCTTTATCGGCCTCTGAATCCGAGGTTTTGATTTTCTCTATCTTGAGCACCGAGAATGGCTGACGATGCCCATAACGGCGCCTGTAGTTCTTCTTTGGCTTATACTTGAACACTAAGATCTTTTTGGATTTGCCCTGATCTAAGACACGAGCCACGACACTTACGCCCGGCACTACCGGGTGCCCTACATTGACGCCATCATCGGTTCTCAATAAGAGCACCTCACCTAGCTCAACAGTGTCCCCCTTTTGCACGCCGAGTTTCTCGACCTTTATAACATCGCCTTCCTGCACTCTGTACTGTTTCCCGCCTGTCTTAAGAATCGCATACATTGATCTCAACCCCTGATGAAATCTCGCTACGGTAGGGCACGCGACTCGCGTTTTGCAGCCCTCCATATGCGGCTATGGCATGGTACGCAAACCAACCATGCCAATTAAAGCATGGCACCAGCATATTTTAGCACGGCGTACAAAATGATGTCAAGCATAGACGCCATTTGCGTCTGAACCGGATCCGATGGCGCTGTCAATGAGCCTGGCCCGGGCATAGGTCCTGAAAACTCTTGTTATCTCGACACGCGCCGTCGAGCCGACAAGCGCTCCTCCCCCCTCAACATCCACGATGTAGCCCTCCAGCCTGCAGATCCCATCCCTCGGGTTTGAAGCGTGGGGCTCTTCGATTTCCACATCTATGACATCACCCGCCTTGACAGGGATAGCCCTGGCCTCAACCTCTTCCTTGGTGCCTACAAATGCTATGTCTATGTCCTCCACATGCATGTCTATAGATCCCTTGACATAGATGAACTTGCCTGTCTCCTGCTCCACCCTGGCCAGGTTAGCGCCACCTGTGCCTATGAGCAATGATGCCACTGTAGGATGCACTTCTATCAGCATCGCAGGCTTCTTCGTGCTGCGAGCCACCCGTTTTATTTCACGCTCAGCCCTAAGGGCAATGGTCTCCTCTGAGAGTACCCGCCCTCTTCCGTCACAATATGGACAGGCTCTCTCGAGTATATCCTGGAGGCTGGGGCGTGTCTTCTTCCTGGTCATTTCAATGAGTCCAAGCTGCGTAAAACCCAGGATGCTGGTCTTGGTCTTATCAGCCCTCAGCGCATCCTCAAGCCTTTGCAGGACCTTTTTTCTATCCTCCTCAGAATCCATGTCGATGAAATCTATGATGATAATGCCACCTGCATTTCTGAGCCTTAGCTGGTGGGCGATCTCCGTGGCAGCCTCAAGATTCGTCTTCAAGACTGTATCTGCCAGGTTGCTGCTCCCGATATATCGACCAGTATTTACATCTATGCTGAGGAGGGCCTCGGTCTGGTCAAAGATGAGGTACCCGCCGCAATCCAGCCATACCTTGCGTCTTAAGGCCTTATCAACTTCATTTTCAATACCATAAGCCTCGAAGAGCGAAATCCCATCATTATGATAGAGCTTTACCCTGCCCGCGCGATGAGGGGATAGGATTCTGAGCAGTTCAATGGCCTTCCCATATTCAGCTGCATTATCTATTATCAAGGTGTCGGCATTCTCAGAAAAGAGATCCCTTATGATCCTATATATCAGGTCATAATCTTGATGCAGCAGGCATGGCGCCTTGGCCCGCCTGCTGCGGCTCTGGATCCTCCTCCACAATTTGATGAGGAAATGGAGTTCCTGTATAAGATCCTTCTCGTCCCTTGATTCGGCCGCCGTTCGGACGATCAGCCCCATTCTCTTGGGTTTGATGGAATGCGCAATTGCCTTGAGACGCGCTCTTTCTTCTTCGTCAGGTATGCGCCTCGATACCCCTATATAATCAACAGTCGGCATCAAGACCACGTATTTCCCTGGCAGAGTTATATGCGTGACTACCCTGGGACCCTTTGTCCCTATGGGTTCTTTGGCGACCTGCACTATGATCTCCTGACCCTCTCGAACTAGATCTCTGATCGATCTCGCTTTTTCATGGGGCATATCGTCAAATTCGCGTTCATCGGGACTCACTATGACATCTCCGGCATATAAAAATGCATTCTTTTCAAGACCTATGTCTATAAAAGCTGCTTCCATCCCCGGCAGCACATTTTCCACGCGGCCTTTATAGATGTTGCCAACATGTCGCTGGTGTCCGGCCCTTTCAACCAAGAAATCCACTAAAACTCCATCTTCAATTACAGCCGCCCTAGTCTCAGCGGCTTCAACATTTACCAATATCTCCTTTGGCATTCATTCGTGCCCCCTAAAAACTTCCCTTTGGGAAACCTGAAGGTTGGGGCGCTAATTCTTGTTTCATGAGCACCTCATTCAAGAATCTCATTCACCCGCTTCCATCGGAGAGATCAGGTGTCCCTGTCTTTCCATGAAAAGACCGGTCCTTTCGATCGAATAGCCGAGGGGCCTGAAAGGACCAGTAAATATGGCATCTAAGACTTCGTCAGGCCGCACGCTCCCCCGATTACCCGTAGTAACAAGCATCTTGATAGATGGACATTCATCCGTCAATGAAAAACTGAGGCCGATGATCCTGGGCCTTATGTTTATTTTCTCCTCTATTGTGTCTTTGGCGCGAGTGACGAAAAACTCCCTTTCGCTCATCATCGAGGAAATGCTCTTTTCCACAAATCCGGCAAGCCCCGGATATGCTTCCTCGGGCGCTACTATCTGCGCAGTGTACTTGGCCACGTCGATCACAGCAGAAAGGGGTTTCCAATGCCATGGAATGATCCGCGCATCCAATACGCGCATCCCGGATGGAAGAGATTCGTTCATTCTCCTGCGAAATTCCTCTTCGGCGATCGACTGGTCAAGCTCAAAGTCGGCAAATTCCGAGGTACTAGATATCCCGAGGCCGAGCGCCGGCCCAAGGGAGATCTTCTGATGTGGGTGAAATCCCCTGGTGAGGGCCACTGCTATACCAGCCCTCCTGGCGGCACGCCCGATAGTGCGCATAAAATCAAGATGAGAAGTGAACCTTGCGTCCCCCTGTTTCGCCATTCTGGCACGTATCCTCATGGACATCTATACCTTGCCCCCAGTATATAGCTTGGGACTTGTCCTGAGAGTTGGGCAAACATCGCAACCAGTACAACGATCATATCGGCAATCGTGAGTGATCTCACCGCGTAAAGCTCGTCCATACTCTTCCTTCAGATAATCTTTACTTACGCCAGCGCTTATATGATCCCAGGGAAGAACTTCATCTAGCCCAATTGCTCTCGTTGCATAAAAATCAATGGAGAGCCCCACATCATTGAAGGCTGACCGCCATCTGTCGAGGCTGAATTCCTCACCCCATGCATCGAGACGGCTCCCAAGCTCCCAGGCCCGCATCAAGGCCTTGGACACATTTCTATCTCCCCTTGAAATGGCCGCCTCCACAAGGCTCATTCCCGCGTCATGCCAATTAAGACTGATCCCCTTTCCAGTCAGGCGTCTCTTCAGAAATCCCTGTTTCCTGCGGAGTTCTTCGATCGGGACCTGACCGCACCATTGAAATGGAGTATGGGGCTTTGGAACAAATGACGCGACGCTTGCCGTGACCCTGGGAGATCTCCTGGCTTCACTGGATCCCTTTTTTCGAGAGTTCATTCCAAGCTCATGTACGGCCTTTGTCAGACGAACTATTCCTTCTAGGTCTTCATCTGTCTCCGTAGGAAGCCCGATCATAAAGTAGAGTTTTATGAGGTCCCAGCCCCCGTCGAAAGCCGCTCTGGCGGCCTCCATCAGGTCTTCTTCTTTAACGCCCTTATTTATAACATTTCGTAATCTCTGAGAACCTGCTTCAGGAGCAAAGGTAAGGCCTGTCTTCCTGCTTTTCTCTACTTCACGGGCCAGGTCAACGGAAAAAGAGTCTACACGAATAGATGGGAGAGAAATGGTTACCCCATGAGGGGTATACCGCTCTACAAGATCGTGCAGCACCTGGGCTGCACATGAATAATCCAGGATGCTGAGCGCAGATAATGAAATCTCATCATATCCCGTATTCCTGTAGATCCTGCCTGCCAGATCAACGATGCTCTCTGGAGAGCGTTCGCGAACAGGTCGATATATCATTCCGGCTTGGCAAAATCTGCATCCCCTTGTACACCCTCTAAAAGCTTCCAGCATGGCGCGATCGTGGACCACCTCCATGAATGGCACCACGAATTCATCTGGAAAGACGGCCTTATCAAGATCCTTCACAATCCTCTTTTTTACAACCTGGGGGATACCTGAAATCGTAGGCTCGACCCCTTTCAGCTCACCTCCATCATCATATACCGGTCTATAATAAGACGGCACGTAGACCCCATCAATCTGACTCATCCTGCGGATTTTCTCACGGCGGGGCGCCCCACCCCTTTTCAGCTCCTTATAGCAGTCCACAATTTCGCCGACAATTTCCTCCCCTTCCCCTATCACGAAAAGGTCGATAAAAGGCCAAAGCGGCTCAGGATTATAGGCTCCCGGACCACCTGCCAGGACCAATGGATCATCCTCGCCACGCGCCTCGGAAGTAAGAGGTATGCCAGCTAGATCAAGCATATTGAGGATAGCGGTGTAGCTCAACTCATACTGAAGGGTGAACCCCACAAGGTCGAAGGAACGGGCGGGAACCCGCGATTCAAGCGAGAAAAGCGGGATTCCATGCTCCCTCATGGCATCTTCCATATCCCGCCATGGCGCATACACCCTTTCCGCGCATGTATCACTCCGTTGATTCAAAATATAATAGAGTATTTTAAGCCCCAGGTGAGACATGCCTACATCATAGATATCCGGGAAGGCCAGGAGAAAAGTCACATCGCAATCTTCGTGCTTCTTCTTTATGACCCCCCACTCGTTTCCGATATAACGCCCTGGCTTGCTCACCTTCAGGAGCAAATCATCATTGAGAACCCTACTAATATCTTCGGCTGATAGAGAAGCCCCGTCTGCCACTGCATTGCCTGCTCCTTCTTAATGATATCTGCCTCTTATATTGATGTCGACGATTATATTGTATTATACCATAAAGGATATGGCCATAATGCCGCGGTGATATCTCTATAATAAACGATCGACAGAGATATCTACGCCATACCGTGTCGCCCCAGAGATTATCGCGTCTTCCGACAGGATCCCCTTTACGCCGCCCACCTCATCCAAAACGAATATAACATGATATTTGTGGGGTACGAAACGCCGGATTATAGCCATGAGATGCGTGGATCCCCGGACTGCCAGGGCCTCCACGCTCAACACGCGCTCCCTGTTCAGGGCTCCAATTTTCCTTACCAACTGCTTTGCCTGAGTGAATCCTGCTTGACGTCTCTCCTTTGTCACGGCACCGAGAAGAAAGATCGAAACTATTGGAGCGGTGACATTCAGCCATCCAAGAGCAAAGCCCACAATTGATAGAATAGCGAGCAGAATTGATAGAATAGACCCCACCCGGATCATGACAAAGGTGGCATCGCGTAAGCCCATATGAGGGACCAGCGCCGCCCGGAGAACCCGTCCCCCGTCCAATGGCAAAATAGGAAGGGCATTGAACGTAGCCAATGCTAGATTGGATTCTATCATGAAATCCCAGATACCTTCAAATACTTTAAAATTTGACGCGCACCATATTCCGCCAAGCACCAGAAGGAGATTGGCAACGGGGCCGGAGAGCGCGACCATTATCTCAGCTGCAGGGTCTATCTCTAGGGGATCCTGAAGGCGGGCAACCCCTCCAAATGGCAAGATCTCTATCTCATCAACCTTCATGCCATAACAAGAGGCGACGATAACGTGAGTTGCCTCATGTATCAGGACGATTCCAAAGATCAGGGCGATCTCCCACAGAAGCCCGGCCCATGCATAAACGATGAAAAGGACCAGGAAGAGGTTGTCAAAGGCTATGCGCACGCCTTGAATCTTTGCGAGCGTCATTGCCCAAATCACCCTTCCTGGTGCGGATCAAAAAAGCGCTAACATCTTTCGGCTGGAATGACTACCTCCTCTCGAACGAGGCTCTCTCAATGAACTCGAGAGGATTCACCGCCTTCCCATTGCGCCTGACTTCAAAATGCAAGTGTGGCCCAGTAGATAGGCCGCTGCTGCCAACCTCGGCGATTTTCTGTCCGGCAAACACTCGGGCCCCTCGCCTCACCATGAGCCTGGAACAATGGGCATATAGTGTCGCTATACCGTCATCGTGCTGGATCTCTACCAGGAGTCCATACGACCCTGCAAGCCCGGCCCTTGTTACACGTCCTGCAGAGGCCGCGACGACCGGAGTGCCGGGTTTCACGGCCACATCGATACCTTCATGAAACAAACGCTTCCTATATACTGGATGAATCCTCCATCCATATCCGTCAGTTATCTCACCCTGGACAGGCGCGATGAATTCTGCCCCACGTTCGCGGGCCTTGTCCCCCGCCTCCGGCGATTTCGGCGGAGTTACGCGAATCTGAGATTGCTTGGGCTCTTCATGTTCCTCTTGAATTGCATGCTCCGACTCTGGAGATCTAGCGGCAGCCTGTAGCTGTGGCACCTCGGCAGACTGTGCCTGGCTCATGGCCTGGCTCATGGCCTCAGTGGGCCGGTCAGCGACCAGCCCACCACGATCGGGAAGGCTATGCGAACGATCGATAGCACCCGGCGGCTTCTCTGGCACCGGCGATGCTTTTTCTATTGCCTTGCCTGCCAAATCTCCGGGGGCTTCATTCTGAGGAGGATTTGCCGCCGAATTGCCCCCGGGCATTATCCCTGCATCCGCTAAGTCCGGCCAAAGACTATCCAGCTCAGCAGCTAGATAACTCTGAATCCCTCTTATTGATTCCCTATAGTCTGGTTCAAAACTTAATATATGTGAGATTTGATCAAGCGCCATCTTGGCCCATGGCGCATTTATCTCGCTTATTGCCCCGACTACTACGAAAATACAAAGTGAAACAAGGGAGTTTCTGAGCAAAGTCTTCTTGGACACTTCTCTCCCCAACCCGAGAAATATGATTCAGGTTGCCTCCATATAGAGCATATTATGAGATTTAGTGGAATATGCCCAGCTGGTTCACCCTTAATCTCACTTCTGTCTTTATTTCGACATTTGGAAACTCCATTTTCCATTGTTCTGGATCAAATTCGTCGGGGAATTGCCTTCTGACGTCCTCGCCCAGGCCCAGTGCATCGACACGGAGGTCCTTCTGAAGCTTTCTGACAAGGCCATTTACTGTGCTTGACATGGTTTGTCTACATTTTTCCACGATCTGGGCATGGGTCTTATCCTTACCAGGAAGCAAATGTATGTCCTGCGCCTCCAAAACATTGCCTGTCGCGGACAGGTGAAGGGCGATCACATATCCCGTTTTGCCCCGCCTGACACTCCGGTATGATTTCAAATCGAGAATCTGGACAACCACCTTTTTGTCATGCTCTATGGGAACACTTATCACAATATTTGCTCCCCGGCGGTTGCCCATGAGCCATCCAAAGGCGGTGGCGTCCTTGCCCTCGAGCCATCCAACCAGCCGTCCATCCTTGAAGACGCCGAACCCCGAGATCTCGAGCCGATCTTGTTCTTCCTTGGAGACGCCTTTCTGTCCGCCCCCGGCTGTGTCCTTGCCCTTTCCTTCGCCGCCCTTTTCCGGCTTTGCCCGGATGGCCCTGATCCGGGGGAGGAAGAGCTGCCTTGATGGGGTATTGAGAAGCATATATGTCCTCCAGAGTTCCACTCTGAGAGACCTAGGCGTATCCAGACCATCTTTGTAAAAATAGCGTTCCAAGTAAATGACCTGAAAAAGCTCAGCAGGAGGGCTTGCCTCGATGGCATCAGCTGCATCTCCCTCTGATACCAAAACGGCAGCGGTACCATCCATAGCCGGGTGCCGGAAGAGCCCATCCAGCTTATCATCAATTCCTTTCCTGGCTAGTGATTCCCCAATTATCACTGACCTCAAGTGTCCCAGGTCGATAATCCTGTCAGTCTTCTCCCCCAGCAGCCCCAGGGTATCAGCGAAGGTCTCCGCCGAGGCGCTTATGATCTGCACCGCCGGACCCGCAGGCCCGCCCCCACCCCCGGCTCCTCCGCCAGCTACCCCTCTCGGGATCGGGATTACTGCTTTCAACTTGAACTTTCCGCCTTTGTCCATATCGACCGCAAGGGCCGAAATGAACGCTCTATGATCCACCTCCGCGATGTCCCAACATCCGGATGAAAAGAGAGCTACACCCGCCAGAAAGATGAACATCACAATTAGACGCATGCGATAAGAAGTTGAAGCAAGATTCATTTATCCTCCAACCTTGCCTTTATTCTTGGCTTTGACGCTGCCCCCGCGAAGATGCGCCGCCAATAGCGTGATCAGGGGCAAGACTATAGTCGTGATCCATCCGAGGGCCACATAAATATCGTCAAACGTATGAAATTCCATATAACTCCTTGGAAACATACTCATAAAGGTCCATGGCAGCAGTAAGGCGAACATCATGTGACGATGGTGCTTCAGGCCAGCAAGCTCCGCCATAGCGACGCTGCTGAGGTAGAGAAATACTGTGGTACTCACTGTAGCCATTATGTGCCATGCCACTGTTGCAAAATAGAGGAGTTTCTCCACGGGAAAACCACTGAACCTGGTGATTCTGATAACGATCCAAAAAGGCCATAGGATCAGTTTGGCCACAGGCATTCCAAATACCATGACCGGATAGGCGAATGTCGGTGCAAAGAAAGCCGCGGCAGCCACCGTCGCCCAAAATGCTATGATGCCCCCCCTATGAGGGTTCGCCATATAAGGTTGGATCATATATAAAAGGGCAAACCCCCTGAACATATAGGCAGCGAACCAAAACTTCAAGGTCACATACTGACGCGCCGGAAATTTAAACACAGGCAGGAGATTGCGGAATTCAGCATGCTGTAATGGGGCAGTCAGCATGAACACAAGGAGAGGAATGAGAACCAGTGTCACAGCCTCCGTGAATCTAGAAAGCCTCTCGAGCCCGCCCCAGGCCAGGTAGGCCACGCTCAAAGCGCCGCCCAAAAAGATGGCAAGCACCGGGGTTTCGTAAAGGAGCGCGAGTCTCACGGCCCGGGCCATCAGGAAACTGTCATGTGCTCCGGCCACAAGGTACCAGATGGCAAGCAAAAGAGTGAAGATAAATCCCAGAACTCCGCCCATGGAACTCCGCGAGTAGCGAGCATATGTTTCCCCGGGAAATCGTCTGGCCAGCAGCGATGAGATCAATATCCCCGCAGTGGCCACAATGAGCCCCACGAGTATGAGCTGCCACCCGCCATATTCCAAGATCCAGTATGCCTTTGAAGGCTGTGTGAAGACGGGAGTAGAGATTGTCGTAATGAACACCAGGAGGAAAACCTGCCAATCAGAGACCTTGCCCTTATGCATTTCCCGGCCCCTTCCTGCGCGATGGGAGCCTTAGGGGTTTCCGGGTCCTGCGCCTTTTCCCGGGAGAGCCGGTGGAGGAACCCGGCGGCATGCGCTGATCATCGGAATGACCGGCCCCAGGCTGATCCCCTGGCCCACGCTTTTCGCTTTCATCCTGAAAGGTCCGGGGGCGCCTATCAAGCCTCCACCACGGGGCTCTCCACAACATATCCTTCGCCAGGTCCCCTCCCCTGACCGGAGCCACCGGGCTCAGATATGGTATGCCAAAGGAATCCTGCATTACAAGATAGGCCAGCAGGATTATGAATCCAAGGGTGACCCCGTAAAGGCCGAAGAACGCTGCCAGGAAGGAAAGTATGAATTTGGACATCCGCCACGCAAGGGCAAGCTCGTAGTTTGGCATGGTAAATATACCGATGGCTGTAGCTGCCACGACTATTATCATTATGTTGCTTATGATTCTTGCCTGAGCTGCCGCGGTCCCTATAATCAGCCCACCTACTACCGTGGCGGATGCCCCTATATATGTCGGCAGCCTGCTGGAAGCCTCGCTCAACAGCTCCATAGCCAGGTCCATGAGAAAAACCTCCACGATGGCCGGATACGGGATACCCTCCCTTGATGCGGCTATGGCCAAAGCCATGCCAAGAGGGATTATATCTGGGTTCACTGCCGCCAGAGCGACATAAAGCGATGGCAAGAATAGCCCGAGCGCCAAGCCGACGGTTCTTATGAGCCGAATGAAAGTCGCGGAAATCCATCTATGATAATAGTCGTCTGATGCTTGCATGAGGGTTGGTAACACTGCCGGGACAAGCAGCACAAACGGTGTATTGTCAGTTAGAACCGCTATCTGCCCCTGCAGGATCCCACCGGCTACCCTATCAGGCCTTTCAGTAGAAAGCCCCTTTGGAAAAGGCGATAGTGCAGGCTGAGACAATAGTTCCTCCAATGCCCCGCTTCCCAGGATCCGATCGGCCTTTATCGCTTTGATGCGCCCCTCGAGATTTGCAACCACATCCGCGTCAGCAACACCAGCGAGATACGCTATTGAAACATGGGTCTGGTTCCGGGTACCTACCTTGAATGCCTTTATGATCAAGTCCGGGTCATTTATCCGCCTTCTCAATATGGCCGTATTTGTCCTGATATTCTCCGTGAAACTATCGCGAGGGCCTCGGACAGCTGGCTCAGATATGGGTTGCTGGACAGATCTCTGGGGCCATCCCTTGGTATTTATCATGAGGACCTTATCATGGCCCTCAAAAAACATTGCGGTGTTGCCGGAGAGAATATCAGAAAGGACATCGGCCACCTTATCCAGGGTCATGACCTCAGTCACCTGAAGTATATAATCTAAGACCACCTCAGGGACATCCTCAGGCCTCGCCTTCACCAAATCGTTTCTGGCTCTGTACATCAAAGACTCCAGGATATCCCGGTCGACCTGCACTTTATCTATCATGCCGTCGACCAGAACGGCAGCAGCCCGGAGATCTTTCCTACCAGCGACGTTGAATTCACGGATCAAAACATCACTACTGCGGCCGATGGTCTTTTTGATTAATTCAAGGTTTTCACCGAGCTTGGTTGAAAATCTCTCGGGGAATTCAGCCGGGGTCTGATCAAAACCCAATCCCAATCCATCCTTTTTTAGCGCAATGCTAGATTCCCTGCTGCGCGGCCCCCTTTCTCCCAATAAAAAAGAGGACCGGCAGTATATATACTTGCCGACCCTCCGCCATCCCTATTCAGCGGTCTTTTCCCGTTAGATGTGTTCGAAGCGCTCCACGGAAAGAACGAAGATTATTGCGCCGCCCGTCTCTACATTTATCGGCATGGTAGGAGCGATGAACTGACCCTGTTCAGGGGTAAACTGTGGCGCGACACGAGTTCTTCTGGGACAGGTCTCCCTGATCAAATCAATTACCTCATCGACCTTGCCATCCCCTGTCCCAATAAACAGTGTGGTATTGCCTTCCCTCAGAAAGCCTCCCGTGGAGGCGAGTTTTGTGGCGCCAATCCGCCGTTCCGCCAGAGAATCCAACAGGACGATACTATCGTTATCCTTCACAATGGCGATTATGAGTTTCACCTGCGTACCACCTCCCGTATCTTTATTTTAGGTCCCCTCAGGACGCGCCGTCCAAACTCGTGTAATGTCTTTTTGCCCGGGAGCTTGGTTTCCATGATTCTCCACAGCAAGACCATCGACATGAACCGGATGGCTGTGCATGTGTGAAACGTAGCATAAAGCCCGAACCTTTCATACCACATATTTCCGATAAAGGGAGCGATGAACGCGGCCCCGTTGAGCATGGCGTTGAATACCCCCGTCGCATTAGCTCTTTCTTCAGCCTTCGCATATGCCAGGAGCAGGTTAAATACCGCAAGGTTCAACCCGCCTGTGAAAGCGCCTGCAGCCGCCTGAAGCAGCATAAGATAGAGATAATTAGGATAAATCACATAAAGAGATGTGAAGGCCGTAAGACCTCCCATGCAAATGAGCAGGACCCATCTTTCACCTTTGACATTGGATAGTCTACCCCAATAGGGATACGAAAGAACCATCACAAAGCCACTCACAACCCCAAGCATGCCGATTATCTTGTTGGGTAGATGAAGCACATTTACGTGATAGATCGGCCACATCGCGGCAGTAAACCCAAAGCCACTCCAAAGCGCCGTGCAGCTCAAAGCAAAATACTTAAACTTCGCTCCAAATTCCGGATCGCCGGTCAGCGCCCGCACCCTATCCCGGAAGGTGCGAGTAAATCCCTTATTTGCCACATTTCCAAGATCAATTGTCTCTTTCAGGTATTTCAGGCCCACGAGGCTTATGACAAAGGCAAAACAAAACAGTAGTACATAGTTATATGGGAAACAGATCAGATCAAGCTCGTAACCCGCTATGAACGTGGCAATGATCCCCGCAAATCCGACAAAGACATTCCTTTTGGCAAAAAGCTCGCTCCTCTGCCGCTCAGGGAATAGATATCCCATCATGTCCGTCCAGGCCAGCCCACATAACGCCGCAGGAATGGCTGAGAGGCTGAACAATAGCACAAATGCTTCTCCCTTGAATGCTGGCAAAAAGATGATGGTGACAAATGCCAGGTAGAAAAATCTATGAATCGTTGCCCAATGGAACACAAATGGCAATTTGCGTCTGTGCCGCTCAACATATGGAGGACCCACAATAAACGTGACAACGTTCGCAAGCGCTGGAAGGGCGCTCAGCATACTGATCAGCAGGCTGCCGGCCCCCAGCGCGATGGCAAATACTGAGATAAAAGGATTTACAAGGCCAAAGGCAAAGTTGGTAGCCATGCCTTCGCCTGTGGTGGCGCGTAAATTCCACCTTACAACGCCAGGGGAGTGCTGTCCGCCCTTTCCTGACGACTCTCGATTACCGCATGCTGGTGATTGTTGGCCGCCCATATTCGCCTCAAAGTCCATTTACCCGGCATCAAAACACTATCCTGACATTGTCAAATGACGAATCCCAGCCAAAACCGGCGCTCTCCAGGCGAATGAACTTGAGACGAGCAGGACGCGGATTCAGAATGCTGAGATTGTACCTCCAAGTCGTCCAAGTATTGAGCTCCTGAAATTCAGCATAGGAGTTCAACCCTCCCTGAGTTGGGAGGTGATAATAATAGGCCCTCGCGAAAACGTGTTCCTTCCCGAGGCGATCGAGGTAGCCCAGCACCACCCTGGCTGGATAGATTTCCTTGTCTGTGTAAATATGCCTGGTGTAGTCCCCGAGCTTCACGTCCAATGACAGAAAGACAAGGCCATACGAAGGCACATCCATGTCAAGGGCCTGTTCCACCCAGGCAGCAGCGAGAGATGGATGAGGCACGCGCGAGATCGTCAAGGCGAGCCCCTTATCACCTTGGACAATACTGAACTTTGGTTCAGGAGCGCCGGGATCACTTGTCGAACCAGCCTTCCACGAGCCAAGGAGACTCCGATTTTCAAAATCCCCATTTACCGGGACATCCCCACGTGCCGCTGGCTTTGACTGGGTGGTGAAAGTCCAGGCATAATCCGAGACCATCTCTTCCCCGTCCTTATCCCGGACACCTCTCTTTAACATGATAGTGTAAGTGGTACCATACTGTAGGGGCTTTGCCGGTATCAGCACCACCACTGAATCATTGTTCAGAAACTGCCAGCTGTCGGGGTAGATGAGGTTCAGAGAAGGAACAACCGTTACCGACTGGACGACAGTTGAACGATCCACAGGTTCGCTGAACATGATATGGATTCCGCTGTCAACAGGCACATATTTCATGTCCTGTGAAGGATAGACCTGCACCACCCGGGGAGGGCCGGCCTTAGGTGTAGCGCCTTCAGAGCATGCAACCTGGGAATTAAGGGACAAATTGGCTACGAAGATTCCCATAACTACCGTCAAGATGACCATTAAAGATAATCTCTGTCGATTTTTCATTTTCGAACCCCCCGCGCTACTGCAGGCATAGAGCCTGTTTTCCCGCCCCACACCCCACACAGCAAAGTGAAGACAGAACCCGCCTAATAGATCTTTCGCCTAAGATCTACATTTTCCTGCATAGAATCTTTGCCATACATCCCGCGCCAGACCTCCATCAAAGGTCAAGACCCTTTCGGCCTCATCTATTGGTACGAATTTCGCGACGGAAAAACCTTCATTGCTATTGAACCGTGGACCCTCATCGTCAAGGGGGGTCATAATGAACCAATGAACCTCCTTTGATACCCAGCTACCATCAGATTCCGAGATAAAGGAGTATTTGGTGATGCCAGCGGGCCCCATGATCTCGCACTTGACCCCAGCCTCTTCCTCCACTTCTCGCAACGCAGCCATTTCGAGGCTTTCGCCCTCTTCCACATGCCCCTTTGGCAAGACCCATTCATTTCTGTGGTTCTTCAAGATAAGGACCTCATTGCCGCGAAGCACTACTCCCCCTGCGCTGATTTCATGTCGCCGCGGTGATGGGCCGAGTCTGCGGACTGCTAACAGAACCGGTTCCCCATTCAGATTCCATTCCCTTGTCAGGATTCCGTCTGGGCTTACCCCCTGTCCGTCAGAAGACTTTGAATGAACTGGATATATCCCTGCATACTCCAGAAACTCTGATAAAGTCTCGCCCATTATATAATCCCTGTATGCATCCACCGACTCCCGGACCAGGTCGCTTGACCAATATTGCACAGCGATCCGGTCTTCGATATTGAAATCAGCTTCCTTGCGCATAGCCTGGATCTTATTGATCATTTCTCTGGCAAGGCCCTCCTTCAGAAGCTCCGGAGAAATCCTGGTGTCCAGGATGACAGCGATGCCGCCTTCCTCTACCGATACATAGCCCTCTTTCTCCTTCGTTGATATGACAAGGTCATCCTGCATAAGCTGCACCCTTTCTCCACCCTGGAGGTCAACATTCACTATCCCTTTTGTCTTGAGTTCCTGCACCAGGGATGCCCCGGGGATCTCCCTCAAGGCAGCCTGCACGCGGGGCATCAGCTTTCCAAGCCGTGGACCGAGGACATCAAATCTAGGTTTGACTTCAAATGATACAAATGCCGAAATGTCATCCGCAAACTCCAGTGCCTTGACATTGAGCTCGCCGAGGATGATGTCTCTGGTCCTCTCGATCTTGGCAATATTTTCGCCTTTAGCGACCACGGTGAGGCATGCAAGAGGTTGCCGGTTCTTGATATTCACCTTACTCCTCGCTGCACGGCCAAGGTAGACCACCTTGCGGGCGAGCTCCATCTCCTCCTCTAGCTCATCCGAGATCAATGCCCCATCTGCCTCCGGATAGTCACATAGGTGGACGCTCTCAGGAGTTCCGGGCTGCGGGTGGGAGAGAACCAGGTTTTGATAGATCTCCTCGCTGATGAAAGGGACAAAAGGTGCCGCAAGCTTGCATAAAGCTGTCAAGGACTCATACAGCGTAAGGTATGCGGCAGCCTTGTCAGTGGTCATCTCAGGCCCCCAATACCGCTGCCTGGATCTCCTCACATACCAATTGCTGAGATCATCCAAGAAGGCCTCTATCTTTCTCGCTGCGAAAGATACATCATACTCGTCCATTCCCTCTTGGACCTCGAGGATGGTCCTATTGAGCCTGGAGAGGATCCACCTATCCATGATACTCCTTTCCCCGGCAGGGATATTATGGGCTCTCGGATCGAAACCGTCGATATTGGCATAGAGAACAAAGAAGGAATATACATTCCACAAGGTCCCCAAGAATCTTCTCGAAGCCTCGCCGATGGCCTCTGGATAAAAACGAGTCGGTGTCCATGGGGCATTCACAGTATAAAGATACCATCTCATCGCATCTGCCCCATATTGATTGAAGATGCTCCAGGTATCTACCACATTTCCCTTATGTTTACTCATCTTCAGGCCTTCCTTATCCAGGATATGGCCCAGGACCACCACATTTTTGTAGGGAGCCTGCCCGAAAAGGAGCGTAGAATTCACAAGTAATGTATAAAACCAACCCCGTGTCTGATCAATGGCCTCTGTTATGAAATCAGCGGGAAACCTATCCTTGAAGGTCTCTTGTCTCTCAAAGGGATAATGCCACTGGGCGTAAGGCATCGACCCGGAGTCGAACCAGGCGTCGATGACTTCTTTCACACGATGAGCATCTCCACCACATTCAGGACACCTTAATACGACCTGATCTATATATGGCCGGTGGAGCTCAAGATGGTCGGGAAGAGATTTTGCCATGCGCTTCAATTCATCTATGCTCCCCACGCAATGTTGATGGCCGCAGCTATTGCAAATCCAGATATTCAAGGGCGTACCCCAGTAACGCTCACGGCTCACAGCCCAGTCCACCACATTTTCCAGAAAATTCCCCATACGACCATCCTTGATATAATCCGGTTGCCAGTTGATGGATCTATTGTTCTTTATCAATTCATCCTTGACAGCTGTTGTCTTTATGAACCAGGAAGACCTGGCATAATAAAGGAGTGGCGTATCGCAGCGCCAGCAGAACGGATAGGTATGGAGATAATCTTCAACCCTGTAAAGCGTGCCGTCTTTCTTCATCTGCTGGATGATGAGGGGGTCTGCCTCTTTCACGAACATCCCTTTCCACGGGGTTACCTCGCTTGTGAATTTCCCCTCCACATCCACCAGCTGAACCACTGGGAGATCATATTCCAAAGCCATTTTCATGTCATCTTCACCAAAGGCAGGAGCAATATGCACGATCCCGGTGCCTTCCTCCAGTGTCACAAAATCGCCGGTGACCACATAGTAGGCTTTCTTGTCAGGCTTCGCGAACGGGAAGAGCGGCTCATATCGCATGCCCTGCAAAGACCGGCCCGGGAACTCATCGAGGATCTCATAATCATCTTTCAACGCTGAATCAAGGAGGGCTTTTGCCAGAATAAACCTCTCTCCGGTGCCCTTGAGCTTGACCTCCGCATAGTCAAATTGCCTGGATACAGCAAGGGCTACATTTGATGGCAATGTCCAGGGAGTGGTGGTCCATACGAGAAAATACGTGTCTTCCTTCCCTTCCACCCGGAATTTCACATATACTGAAGGGTCGGTGACATCCTCATATCCTTGCGCCACTTCATGGCTTGAGAGAGCAGTGCCACATCTGGGACAATATGGGACCACCTTATAGCCCTGGTAGAGAAGCCCTTTTTCCCAGATCTGCCTCAATGCCCACCATACGGATTCAATATAGTCATCAGTATAAGTAACATAAGCGTTGTCCAGATCGATCCAAAACCCGAGCCTCTCCGTCATCTTTTCCCATTCGCGCTTGTATTTGAATACACTCTCCTTGCATTTCTCAACGAAACGACCAACGCCATACTTCTCTATGTCTGGCTTGCCGCTTATCCCTAATTCCCTCTCTACCTCCAGCTCCACAGGCAATCCGTGGGTATCCCATCCGCCCTTTCTCTCCACATAAAAGCCCTTCATGACTTTATATCTGAGAAAGACATCCTTGATGGCCCGTGTGAGAGCATGGCCGGGATGCGGCATGCCATTAGCGGTGGGAGGGCCTTCAAAAAACACGAAACGCCCCCGGTCGCACCTGAGCTTCATACTCTTTTCAAATATTCCATTCTCTTTCCAAAAGGCCCCTATACGTTCCTCCATATCTGGAAAACTCACATCTGAAGGAATCTTCCTGAACAACCCTGTTTCCTCCTGTCTATAAGAAAACTCTCGTCCGTCGGGACGAGAGTTTTTCATCGCGGCGCCATTCAGTTCCCCGCAGAATCTGCAAAGCCCGCACCACACGTCCGCCTACTGAGACCTCACACAATGACTGCAGCTATCTCGTACCTCGCGACCTGCACGTAGAATTATCAGACAATTCCAGCCATAATATTGGATTATACAGTAAGTCTAACACAGGGTAATTCTGGAGTCAACTCTTCTTGGTTGAGCCAAATCGCGGAATGATCCTTTTGATAAAAGGAGTCTTTTGCGGCGCGGCCTCTGTCTTTTGCACAAGTGATGGTCCGAGTGAAGCGCCGCATTTCTTGCACGTCTCAGCCGAACTCAAGTTATAGGCACCGCAATCCGGGCATTTGATAGCCATGGTTGCACCTCCTCGCACCGTTTATTTTAATGGGCCCAGAATGGGAACAGATATCTGGAATCCCCATTTATAGCAATTCGTCATAACATTACAAAATTCCTTCGTATTCTAAAAGGTCTCAATCCACGTCCAAATATTCCCTCACAAGCAGTATATGAGTCATTTGCAGATTTAGCTCGCAATAGAAGGATTTCACTATTATTCATAGAACTATGTATACTACCCAAATCGAAAAGGAGGCGGTACTGTGGAATTGCAGGACATAAAAGGCGTTTTGCTCTTTACTATGGTCCCGTCACCTGAGGGTGAGGCAGGACGTGAAGCCAGCCTCGGCAATGAACCGTGCATCCCTAAAGAGGCGCTCATTGCGAAGGTCCATGAAGTCATCAGCCCTCAATATATCAAAAATATTGTCATCTCCCGTAATGAGACTGAGCCCGCAAGCTTTTCCGTCGCGGTTGTAATATAGATTGCAACATAGTGGATGTATACACTCAGGATCCTATAAGGTCCACTTGGATCATTGTTATGACTTTGACATTTTCGTCTCCATTATTGCCGGCCTCCGTCAACACCTCTGATCCCTGTAGCCTCACTACCCTGCCATTCAGGAAATGAAAAGTTCCCTGGTTCATGTAGGTCGATGTGGCGCCGTTATGCCTTCCTGTCCTGGAGACAGTATAATCTACCACGAACTGGAGCCCGCCCGACGTCTCACTCACACTTCGCAATGTGTATTTTCGTCTCTCGGCGAGGAATCTACCATCGGCGGCGCCCAGCAATTTGTCGTTTATTTCCCAGCCATCGCCCGGCGAAACTGGCCTTTCCGGAAGCATCACGCTAAAAAGCCAGATAGACTCTACTATCCTCTTGTCCCAAGGTCTCAAGCCTTCTGCCGATAAAATCCGGCCATTACGTGTCATGGTTATGGTATAACGAGTCCGGCCCAGGCTGCTTGCCTCACCGCCCTCTTTGACATGCGTGCCTGAACATGAAATAACCTGCTTTATCTGGTTATTAGACGCGGAAACGACCTCCACGGTCATTTCCTCCCGATAAAGATTCGCAGTCCTCTCTGAACCCCGATATACCGTCTCGCTGATCAGCACCGAATATCTCAGGATTTCCTGGGGCTTGAGTTTGAATTCAACAACCGTCCCTTGTGCATTCCCCGTCTCCCGGCAAGATGCCAAAACCCCAACGATCAGCAACGCCATAACCATTGCAGCCTTGAGAGGAGATGAGTTCCGCGTAAAGAAAACACGCAAAACCCGCATTGATTTACCTCCCGCAAAACCGATACTGCGAGGATACCGGCCTCTGCCAGAAGCTCTCTTTCCTATGCTAGCCCACGAAACTCCGCCATCTGACAGGCATAACCGGGCTGAGGGAATCTCAGGCCCGGTAGACACAAATCAGCTGTACATTATATTCGAGAGCCAGCGGCAAATTCCTGCTACCATGATTTCCCAAGAAATCCTTCTTTATGAAAACTACTTAGGAAAACGCCCCCTGGCCACATATTTCGTATGCAGGAGCTCATGGGCTTTATGGCTCAACGGGCTGCCCAGAAATTCTTCATAGAGGGCCTTGACAGCAGGATTGAGATGAGACTTTCTCAGCTTCATGCCCCGGTCTTCTCGGTAGATAGCCTCTATCCGTTTCGCCCTAATTTCGTCATCCGTTGGTATTGGCTGGCCTCCTCCGCCTATGCACCCTCCCGGGCAGCACATTATCTCGATGAAGTGATAATCAGCTGTACCGTCTTGAACCTTGTCCAGCAATTTACGCGCATTGCCGAGCCCGTGCGCCACCGCTACCTTGACTTTCATGCCATCCAGGGGCACGATCGCTTCCTTTACGCCGGTAAGGCCTCGGATCTCCTGGAATTCCAGATTGTCAAGTTCCCTATCTGTTACTACTTCATATACTGTCCTTAGAGCCGCTTCCATAACCCCACCTGTGGCCCCAAAGATGACTCCTGCTCCTGTGGATATCCCCAGAGGATCATCATAACCTTCTTCAGGGAGATTTTCAAGTTTCAATCCCGCGCTTCGGAGCATCCTCCCTAACTCCCGTGAGGTCAGAACCGCGTCAACGTCGACATGACCACTCGATGTCATCTCCGGCCTCTTTGCCTCAAATTTCTTGGCAGTGCAAGGCATTATGGATGTCACGAAGATATCCTTCGGGTCTATGCCAGCCTTCTGAGCATAATATGTCTTTGCTAGCGCGCCAAACATCTGCTGCGGAGACTTGCACGTCGAGAGATTGGGCAGAAGATCTGGATAGAAGTGCTCAATGAATTTTATCCAGCCAGGACTGCATGATGTAATCAGCGGAAGGGGACCTCTATTCTTGAGTCTTTCCAGAAATTCATGGCCCTCCTCCATGATGGTAAGGTCCGCGGTAAAATCAGTGTCAAAGACCTTGTCAAACCCGAGGCGGCGTAGTGCCGCAACTAATTTCCCGGTGACCAAAGAACCTGGGGGCAAGCCTACCTCTTCCCCAACTGTAGCCCTCACCGCCGGGGCAGTCTGGACCACCACGTGCTTATTGGGATCCGCCAGCGCCTCATAGACCTCATTTGTTGAGTCTCGCTCGGTAAGCGCGCCGGTCGGGCAAACAAGAGTACACTGACCACATTGGGCGCAAGCCACTTGCCCTAGACTGTCGCCGAAGGCTGGGGCGATCATCGTTTCAAATCCTCGCTCGTTGGGCGCAATTGCAAAGACGGTTTGCACCTGAGAACATACACTCATGCACCTGCGGCACAAAATGCATTTATTGGGATTCCTGACAATGGCGGGAGAGGAGGTATCTTTGGGAAATTCAATTCTCTCCCCTTCGTATTCAACTTCCCTGATTCCGAGACGCTCAGCAAGCTCCTGCAGCTCGCAATTCCGATTGCGTTCACAGGTAAGACATTCGAGGGGATGGTTGGATATTATGAGCTCAAGGACTGTCCTCCTGGCCTCCCTCACCGCCGGGGTGTTGGTTCTTACCACCATTCCCTCGGCGACAGGGGTAACGCAAGATGCCTGAAGAGACTTGGCTCCCTCTATCTCAACCACGCAAATTCTACATGCCCCCACGACATTTATGTCTTTAAGATAGCACAGGCTGGGAACATCGATCCCCGAGGCCCTGGCAGCCTCGAGCACAGAGGTTCCGCGGGGCACCGAAACCCTTTGACCATCTATGGTTAACGTGACCATATCCATATCGTTCCCTCCATCTTCAAACCAATCACTCTAAGGTGTCTGATTCAACGTTAGAGGCCTGACGCCAGTGGCATAGCGCCGCTGGCGGATTTTCATAACTCAGTCCTTTATATCACAGCGCAGGCACCGCATTGCTTCCTGGAGCGCGGCAGCCTCTGTAAAACCAAGCTCTACTTCCCTGAAACCTGGGTACCTGGCGCTGATATCCAGACTTTCGACCTTCTGCCTTGGCATCTCCGTCTCGATTATCTCACCGGCGAGCTCTCGTCCAAGATCGGGATGAGTCTCGATCACTCCATCACCGCCGAGATATTTGTCTATCTCCATGGCCGCGCATCTACCCTGGCCAATAGCGCCTATAACTGTATCCGGGCCCGTGACGCAATCACCGCCGGCAAATATCCCATCCGCTCCGGTGGCAAATGTCTTTGGATCTGCAAGGATTGTCGACCACCTTGTGGTCTCTATGCCGCTATCCCGGGGCACAAAGGAGATATCTGGTTGTTGACTGATGGCTGGGATGATAAGATCCACATCGATGATGAACTCGGAGCCGACCACCGGCGTGGGACGCCTACGGCCAGTGCGATCGAATTCGCCCAGCACCATCCTGATACATTCCATATTGGTCACCTTGCCAGCCTTCCCCAAAATCCTTGATGGGGCCGTAAGGAAATGTATCCTTATGCCTTCCTTTTCAGCTTCCATGACCTCGTAGGGTTCCGCCGGCATCTCCTCACGCGTCCTCCTGTAGAGGATATGCACTTCTTTGGCGCCCAACCTGAGAGCGGTCCTAGCCGCATCGATGGCGGCATTCCCGCCGCCGATGACAGCGACCCGGCGAGGGACTCCGGTCCGCTGGCCAAGGTTGACCTCGCGGAGGAAATCTATGGCATTCACAACACCTTCGAGGTCTTCGCCAGGCGCACCCAGCTTCTGCCCGAGATGAGCCCCTATTGCGATGAATATGGCCTTGAACCCTTGTTTCTTCAAGTCCTCCAGTGAGATATCTTTCCCGATCCGGGTATTCAGTCTGATATCCACGCCAAGGGCCTTTATAGTCTCTATTTCCGCCTCGAGCACCCTTTTAGGCAGCCTATATTCTGGAATACCCACGGCCAGCATTCCGCCCGCCACTGGCAGGGCATCGAAGACTACAACCTTGTGTCCCAGTCTTGCCAGATAATAGGCAGCAGATAGGCCGCATGGCCCGGCTCCGATTATGGCTACATTACTTGCCGCTGGGTTGTTCCGCTTGACGGGTGGCGCCATGGGAGGTCTTTTCATCTCATAATCAGCGGCAAACCGCTTCAGGGCGCAAATAGCCACCGGCTCGTCGATTTGGGCGCGCCGGCACTTTAGCTCACAAGGATGCGTGCAGACTCTCCCGCATATGGATGGGAATGGGTTCTTATCCCTGATCACGGTAACAGCGTCAGAATACCTTTTTTGCCTGATAAGACTGATGTATCTGGGTACATCCACACTCGCAGGGCACGCATTTTGACATGGAGATTCAAATAGGCTTGCGCACACTGAAGCCGGACACTTATGATCCCGTATGTGGGCATCATATTCCTCTCTGAAATAGCGAATCGTGGTCAGCACGGGGTTAGGAGCAGTTTGTCCGAGGCCACATAAGGCAGTCTCCTTGATCCATTGTCCGAGTTTGATGAGACGCTCCACATCGCCTTCTCGTCCCTGGCCCCTGGTGATCCTGGTCAGGATCTCCAGCATCCTCTTGGTTCCAATTCTACAAGGAGCGCATTTGCCGCATGATTCATCCTGGGTAAATTCAAGGAAGAATCGTGCCAGGTCCACCATGCAAGTATCTTCATCCATGACTATGAGCCCACCGGACCCCATGATGGTTCCGAGTTCCTTCAAGGAATCATAGTCAACCGGCGTGTTCAAATACTCTTTGGGGATGCACCCCCCTGACGGTCCTCCCGTCTGGGCGGCTTTGAACTTCTTGCCTCCTGGTATTCCGCCGCCGATGTCATAGATGATCTCACCCAGGGTAGTTCCCATTGGAACCTCAACTAAACCTGTATTCCTGATCTTCCCTGCCAGGGCAAATACCTTGGTTCCTTTGCTCCTTTCCGTCCCGATGGATGCAAACCATTCCGCGCCGTTCAAGATAATGGGGGGGATATTCGCGTAAGTCTCGACATTGTTGATCAAGGTGGGGCAGCCCCAGAGACCCTCATTGGCTGGGAAAGGTGGCCTTGGACGCGGTTCGCCGCGCCTTCCCTCGATGGAAGCCAAAAGCGCCGTCTCCTCCCCGCAGACGAAGGCCCCTGCGCCTACTCTTATTTCTATATCGAAATCGAACCCTGTCCCAAAGATATCATTGCCAAGGAGACCCTGCTCTCGGGCTTGCCCAATTGCGTGGGTGAGATGTTTTATCGCCAGGGGATATTCGGCCCGGACATATATATAGCCTTGATGCGCCCCGATGGCGTAACCTGCGATAGCCATGGCCTCCAGCACTGAATGCGGGTCTCCTTCAAGGACACTCCGATCCATAAAGGCACCGGGATCTCCTTCATCTGCATTGCACACCACATATTTCGGGTTCCCCTTAGCTTTGGCGCAAAACTCCCATTTCAGCCCCGTGGGGAAGCCACCTCCCCCTCTTCCGCGCAGCCCTGACCTTTTGACTGTATCAATGACCTCTTCCGGTGTCATTTTGGTAAGCACCTTGCCAAGCGCAGAATATCCATCAGAGGCAATGTATTCTTCTATGACGAGCGGATTTATTCGCCCCGTATTCCTGAGGGCCACGCGAGTCTGACGGTTGAAGAATCCCATCTCCTGGAAAGTAGGCACTGCGGCGCCGGTGACCGGCTCGGTATATAACAGGTCTCGTACTATGCGGCCCTTGAGGAGATGTTCCTCAGCGATCCTATCGGCGTCCGCAGGCTTGAGACGCTGGTACAGTACACCCTCGGGATATATAATCATCATAGGTCCCAGGTCGCAGGGCCCCATGCATCCTGTGACCACCACTTTTACTTCCTGTTGGAGTCCCAGGCGCTCCACGGCATCCAGGAGCGCAGTTTTTACCCCTTCACAGCCGGATGATAGGCACCCGGCCCCACCACATACCAGAACATGTGATCGAAAAAGATCCATACTAGAGCCTCCCTCCATCCTCTGCCAAACGATCCCACCTGAGAAAGATTTCCGGCACTATATTGCCATTGACAATATGCTGGACAACAATCCGTCTCGCATCTTCCGGAGATACTAGAGGGTACCTTGTCACAGGCATACCGGGACGGTTCACCACTACTATGGGCTCGGCGTTGCAGCACCCCATACATCCCGATCTTCTGATGACCACATCGTGAATATGTCGAACTGCCAGTTCATCCATGATGGCATCAAATGCCTTATCTGCCGATGCCATGAGCCCGCACACCCCGAGTCCTACTGTTACCTCGGTACCCGCCCTGCCGCCTATGGGACTGGAACGATTGAGCCTGGCCTTCAGCTCCCTGAGATCCGCGACACTCCGTAACACCCGCCCCATCTTGCGAGAACTGGCCAGCCGGAGTTCCGGTCCATGAGCCCTCTTCCAACGAGAAGCAGCATCTGGCATCTTTCATTCCTCCTACCCCGAGAATAGAGGCGCCTACCCCGAGGGTTTTCATCCGTCTGATGGTGCTGCCTTAGCAGCATGAGGGTCTGCCTCAGAAATTTCACCAAGATCCCGAGCATCTTACCAGGTCATCTATATCTCTCCATGATCCCATATTCTTTAGAAAGAGTTGAGTTACTTATATTTCTCCAGAATCCCGGGTACCCTGTCAGGTTTTAAGCGAGCATATATGTCATCGTCGATCCGCATAACCGGCCCGAGCCCGCATGCTCCCATGCACCGGACCACCTCAACGGAGAACCTACCGTCGTCGGTGGTGTCACCGGCCCTTATCCCCAAAGTCTCCTCCAGCTTCTCCAGGATCCTATCAGACCCGCGAACATAACACGCGGTACCTTTACAGATAGATATCTGATGACGTCCTTTGGGCTTGAGAGAGAAGAGAGCATAAAAAGATACGACGCTATAGATCTCGCTGAGCGGGATGTCAAGTTCAAGGGCCACCTTTTCCTGCACTTCCCTGGGCAGGTACCCTAAAAGCTCCTGCGCTTCATGCAGGACCTGGATCAGGACGCCCCTTTTCCCCCGATGTTTCCCGATGATCTCCTCAAGCTTTTGCCACTTCTCTTCGCTGATTTGAGTGAGCCTTACCTCCTCAACCGCCACATATACCCCTCCTAGAAACAGGCTATTTGATATCATGCCAGAGGAACTCGCGAAAACCTATGAAGCAAACCCCATGCCAACCTCGAAAGGCACTGATTTAGCGCGGGTCTGCAGGATTATGGGGCGCGATGGTGATAGAGAAATAGGATCCTGGAATGCGAAGATGCATCACGGAAGATCTGGGGATTCTCGGCCATTGATGCAGCAGTGCATTAGATGATGCGAGCCTGCATTGGGGTAATGCGGGCCTGCTAGATTACGTATGTCGCGCATAGCCGAAGGAATGAGTCTGCTAGTTGAACCGCTGCCGGGTCGCATATTTGATTAATCATGGCAGGGACGCTATGAGGATGCCTGGCCGCCTCGAAAGTACTTCTGGATCTTTCGCACAACCGTGGATTGGTTTATGCCCAGAACTTCAGCGATCTCATAAGTGCTGTGATAACGTGAAACTGCCTTTTGGATGATCTGGCGTTCAACCTCTTCTACTGCATCTTTGAGGGGCACGACATCAGAAACGGTAACCGGAGGCTGATTTACCGGGCAGGATTTGAAAGGTGAAGGCAGGTCGGCTATCCCTATTTCATCGGACACGGCAATGATGACCAGGCGTTCCACAAGATTCTCAAGTTCCCTGACATTCCCAGGCCAATCATATGCCATGAAAGCCTCTTTGACTTCATCGGTCACGGTTTTACGGACGCCGTATTTGCGGCAGCACACATCCAGGAAATGGTACATGAGGGGTATGATATCATCTTTCCGCTCCCGAAGTGGCGGTATTACTATGGGAACCACATTGAGCCTGTAAAAGAGATCTGCTCTGAAGGACCCCTGCCTTACCATCTCATGAATATCCTGATTTGTCGCAGCGATGATGCGCGCGTCTATCTGAATGGGCTTCGTCCCGCCCAGGCGGGTCACCTGCTTCTCCTGTAAGACTTGAAGCAATTTTACTTGGAGGTTGAGAGGAAGCTCGCAGATTTCATCCAAGAAAAAAGTGCCTGAGGAGGCGAGCTCGATGAGGCCCGGCTTGCCAGCTCTCTTTGCACCGGTAAATGCCCCTGTTTCATAGCCAAACAACTCCGACTCCAGAAGAGTCTCAGGGATCGCGCCGCAATTGACCTTTACAAAAGGTCCTTGTCGTCTGTTCCCCATCCGATGGATGAATCTCGCCACGACTTCCTTGCCTACTCCTGATTCCCCCAGGATAAGCACTGTTGCATTGACATTTACGACTCTCTCAGCGACCTGCAGCACCTTGCCCATTTCCTGGCTATAGGCCACTATGTGGTCAGGATCAATGTCCGCATCCTGCCTGGAACCCGTCACTAACCTGAGCCCCTGATTAGCGCTGGCGGCTCCTGACGAAGCCTTCATATCTCTATCATCAGGGTCATTAGGGGCGAAAATACAACCCTGAGGGGATGAATGACCAAGGCTCACCGAAATGGCCTTATCACGGCAAGAACTATATCCGCAGGCCCCACAATCGTATTCGTCGCGAGAAGTCATACGCCCCATAAGCTGAAGGGCTTTCCGGATTTCATCCTCGTCTGGGATCCTGAAGGAGAATTTCTTCGCCCCTCTAGGACATATGGGGATGCACTGACCACAGGCCTCGCAACGATCAGATTGTACATGAGCGCGCCGGTTCACCAGGGAGATGGCGCCATTCTGGCAGACAGTGACACACGCGCCGCATCCAGCGCACCTTGAATCGACGGTATAGACCCAGGTCTTGGAAGGCCGTATGCTGCGGATCATACCCCCATCACCTCCCCTCCCAGGACTATTATATCATACACTGTTACTGGTGGTCGGCAGGCCTAGCCCCGCCCTTGAGCAATCCCTCCAAATAGACACGAAAATCAGGGGCAAGATCCTCACGCTTCAGGGCGAATTCTACAGTTGCCTTGAGAAACCCCAGCTTGTCTCCCACATCATATCGCTTGCCCTTTGGGACAACTGCAAAGACTCGAGAGCGCTCGGCCAACACATTCAGAGCGTCGGTAAGCTGGAATTCACCACCTACTCCAGGCCCCAGGGAAAGTAATATATCAAAGACCTGAGGCTCAAGAATATATCTCCCTATGACAGCGAGGTTGGAGGGGGCGCTGCGAGGATCCGGTTTTTCCACCAGACTCGTCACTTTATATGCGCCATCTATTTCACCATCGAGGGAAACGATCCCGTACCTCCCTGTTTCCTCTTGGGGAACCGGGGATACAGCCACTACATTACCCCCGAGCTCTTCGTGGACCCTGATGAGCTGGGCAAGGCAGGGATCCTCTGAATCAAAGATCTCATCTCCCAGCAAAACCGCAAAAGGTTCATCGCCCACGTGCCACCGGGCTTGGTATACCGCATGGCCCAATCCCAGGGCCTCCTTTTGGCGAATAAAATGTACATTCACCATATTAGAAATGTCCTGAACAGCCTCGAGGAGATCATCCCTGTTTGAGCGTTTCAGAACCGATTCTAGCTCAAAAGACTTGTCGAAGTGATCTTCAATGGCCCGCTTTCCTCGCCCGGTTATGATCAATATATCCTCGATGCCTGAAGCTGCTGCTTCCTGGACCACATATTGAATTATGGGCGTATCCACAATAGGCAGCATCTCTTTAGGTTGAGCCTTGGTGGCAGGAAGGAATCTAGTTCCAAGTCCTGCCGCCGGAATTACCGCTTTACGAACCCGCATACAAAATCACCCCAGGAAAACCCCTGATTTCAGCATATTCTATCACCTGTGGTTGCCATTTCTATTGTTGTTCAGCTTTCCCTGATAGACCTCCGGCCTCAAAACACAGACCGAAGGTAGATTGCGGTATTTTTCTCCAAAATCTAGTCCATATCCCACTACGAATTTATCAGGTATCTGAAACCCATTATAATCAGGTGTTATTTGAACCTCACGACGAGAGGGTTTATCAAGCAGCGTGCAAATCTTCACAGAGCTAGGTTTGCGGGCTTTCAGATTTTCTAGAAGGTAGTGAAGAGTAAGGCCAGTATCTATTATATCCTCCACAACCAGCACATGCTTGCCCTCTATAGGCGCATCAAGATCCTTCAATATCCTCACGACCCCACTGGTCTTCGTGGCCAGCCCGTAACTAGATACGGCGACGAAATCTATAGAAAGAGGGATTCGTATGTTCCGCACCAGATCGGCCATGAAGACAAGGGCTCCCTTGAGTATTCCAACGATCACAAGATCCCGGCCCGCGTAGTCCCTCGAGATCTCCTCACCAAGTTCCCTGACCCTTTTTTGGATGTCGCTTTCATCAACAAGAATACATTCGACGTCATTCATCAAAGAATTCGTCATTGAATCGCCGCAACACATTCGCTCGCATAGTTATAGATCGTTACGGCATTTTCCTCCCTTCAAACAAAAATCCACATGAGGTAGTCCGCCGAGACGGCAGCGCACCCCTCTAAAGTTGGAGCAGCAAGTGCCCCCCTAGAGCGCGGGCATCGAAATTCCAAGATTTGGAACCTCTTGAATCCGGGTTTTCCCCACCGAATACTCATACAGCCCGGACTCCTTCGACTTATATACATACATATCCTCTATCTGGAGGATGACGGGCTTGGATCCTTTGGTTATCCAGGCGATCATTTCATATTTCACAGGCTGGATCTGAGTCTTATCAAGAGTTCCTGATCCATAGAACCTTTCATCTACAGACGGCAGCCTGAAACTCACAACCATGCACTTCTGACCGCCAAGGGAATCCTCTTTGATGGTTTTGACCTCTGTCGCCTCCTTGAACCCACTCTCGAGAACGCTGCCCATTCCTTTGAATTTGGATATCCATTCTAACTCAGAGGCCAGCTCCTCATCTTGGACCGCCGAATCCGGCTTCTGCCACGGTCCCGGAGAATCAGACCCTGCATCCCTCACCCTAAAGACGATCCTGTCGCCGGCCCGATACCCTTCAAACTCGCTATCTTCTGTCGAAGAAACATAGTGGAGAGCGGCCGGAGTGAATTCTATGATCCTCTCCCATAGGCCTGTGCCGAGCTTACGGGCTTCATCCATGCCTACAAGCTCGGAGGAAGTGGGAAAGGAAACCTCTTCAGTAATCTTTGCCTTCTTGATCCCGAGCGTGTTGCCGGCAGCAACGATGAATAGCTCTCGAATATCACGCGGGATAGCAACTGCCTCAATCTCTGCAGACCCCGGTTCCTGCACGACGGGGGCCTCCTTTGGACCCTTTTCTTGCCAATAGAAGAACCCTGCCACCCCTGCAACAATAGAACCCAGAAGGATAACTATCCACAGGTATGACTTCGCGCCACCAGAGCCTCTCACCAGGATCTACTCTCCTCTCGATGGATACCGAGTTTTCACTTGTTTGCCAGTCTAATATGGCCCTGGGAGAAGATAGGAACCACCTCATACAAGTCAAGGCTGGACGCAAACTTTACGTCCTTATGATAACCAGCATCGATGAGGAACCGACCATGCTCCGCGGAAGATAATGCCTTTTCTATCTCATCCCTATATGCGCTATAGATGGTCCGCGCCACAATGGCGCCATCCGTCAGTTCAACCTCTTTTCTTGCCGCAAGATAATCCACCATCATACCAGAACAGGCGAGATCATCCAAAGCAAGTTTCCGCTCATCCCCGGCGCAGGCGAGAATGACATCCTTGTTCAAACTGAGGAGATACTCACAAACAGAACTCAAGTTCAGGAAAGAGCCCACCAGGACACACTGGGCGTTCTTAGCGATCTTGAGCAGGCGCGTTCCATTGGTGGTGGTAAATATGATCTTCTTCCCCGCAACGTTTTCCCTGGTATATTCCAGAGGAGAGTTTCCGAGATCAAATCCTTCAATCTTGTTCCCCCGGCGCTCCCCCCCAAGGATGAATTCCCCCTTGCCATAGCCATGCGCTATTTCTACTGCCTCTTCCACAGTCGCGGTGGGAATCACCTCCTCGCAACCGTTGGCCATCGCAGTCACGATAGTGGAACTGGCGCGTAAGATGTCTAGCACAACGACACATGCATCCCCCAAATCTCGCTGTTCGAGTTCCTGGGGAATTACGGTAACATCAACTCGCATAGAACTCAATTTCCTCCTACTTCTAGTGTGAAGGAATGCCTTGCTGTCCATTGGCACATTCCTGAATGGATTGGACCAATTCTTCGATACGGCTCTGATCTGGCAGCCAATACAATGGCGCGAAACTTCCCGGGAGAGTCTCGGTCTCAAGTTGAGTATTTTCATCGATATGTGCAAGAAACCACCCAAGGGCCCCTATTTCCCTTATAGACAAATCTGTTTTGACACATTTCATGGCAGCCTCTATCATCGGCTTTGCCTTTGTCAAATTCTTTGGCGCAACTAATGCCGCAATGACTGATCTGAGCAGCTGCTGTTGCCTCCTGATGCGCGCAATATCCCCCAGGGCATCGTGCCTAAACCTGACAAATTGGAGCGCCTGATCGCCATCTAGCCGGTGAACGCCGGCCTTGAGATCAATCTTGAGATTGCCAGCCCGGTCCTCATATTTCATGTCGCGATCTATGTTGACGGTTACACCTCCTGCGAGGTCGATCAGCTTTACGAACCCCTGGAAATCCGTCTCTACGTATCCATCAATTGGAAGACCGACAAGTCTCTCCACGGTCCGCATAGCAAGCTCTATGCCCCCCCTGGCATGCGCGCTATTGATCTTGCCGGTCCCGTAGCCCGGTATTTCAGCCTTTGTATCCCGGGGAATCGAGATGAGATATGCCTTTTTGGACATTGGGTTTACACTGAGCAATATCAGGGTATCCGCCCGCTGCCCCCCGTTCATCGAATGCCCATCCACATCATAGGTCCGATCCACTCCCAGGAGGAGAATGGTGATGGGCCTGTCGTGAATGTTGAATGCCTCCTCCAGATCCATCGCCTTTTGAAAAGATAGCCATGATATGATGGAGATAGAACCAATTACGATGAATGCCGTAAATATGAGCGCTGAGATTGCCCTTATCCATTTCTTGCCGCGATGCTTGTTCTTTTGACGACGCTGCTTCTGCGATAATTGTAAATTCGCCAGTCCAGAGCTCAAATCCTCCACCAGACTCCCCCCGAACCCATATATCCCATGGTTTTGGCTACTGCCTTCAGTCTATTCCGCCACCAACTTCAGACGCGGATCAACCTCCAATCCCAACGATGATAGCTGTCCGCGGAGCATCCTGTAATACCCGGCGCAGGCGATCATCGCTGCATTATCGGTGCATAATGCAGGGGGCGGGTAGAAGACTTCTATTCTTTGTTCTGTCGCTCTTTTAGAAAATTCTTCCCGCAGGCGACTGTTGGCAGCCACCCCCCCTGATATGGCCACCTTCCTCACACCTGTAGAGAGTGCGGCTATAATAGTCTTCTCAACAAGCACTTCCACAATGGCTTCCTGGAAACTGGCAGCCACATCTGGTATATTGATTGATTCACCTTTTGCCCTGGCCTTGTTGACGTATGAAACCAGGGCCGTTTTAAGGCCGCTGAAGCTGAAATCAAAACTTCCCTCTTCGAGATAGACCCTGGGAAATAAAACCCGGCTACTATCGCCTTCCTTTGAGATACGGTCAATAGCAGGACCCCCCGGATACCCGAGCCCAAGCACCCTGGCGGCCTTGTCAAACGCCTCCCCTGCGGCATCATCCCTGGTGCGCCCCAAGACATCAAACTTCCCATATTCTTTGACCATGACAAGGTCAGTATGTCCACCAGATACCGTAAGCGCGACAAAAGGCGGCCTCAGTTCCGGGTTTGCGAGAATATTCGCATATATATGCCCTTCCACATGGTTCACGCCCATAATGGGAACACCGAGAGCAAATGCAAGGGCTTTGGCCGCTGATATACCAACCAATAATGCGCCCACCAGGCCCGGCCCCCGGGTGACAGCGATACCATCGATTTTCTCCGGAGATATTCCTGCTTCACCGAAGGCCTGGTCTATCACGGGTATGATCAGCTCCACATGCCTTCGCGAAGCAATCTCAGGCACGACCCCTCCAAATTTCTTGTGCATGTCTACCTGCGAAGCTATAACATTCGAGAGGATTGCCTCCCCATTCAAGACAATACTTGCGGATGTCTCATCGCATGAAGTCTCGATACCAAATATAAGTACATCGGGCTTTGTCAGCAGTAATACCACTTCCTTCTTGTATGTCGTCCTGAGAGCTCATCGCTGTATCTACAAAAGCTTGATGACGTGGGTGCCGGTATTTTGGCCCAAATCCTCTTTCCACATGATGATGGCGTCCTCATTATTATCATGATAGTATCCGCGTCGCACTCCTACTTTGACAAAACCCAACTTTTCATAGAGACGCTGAGCTGGAAAATTCGTGGCCCTAACCTCCAGGGTCATCCTCCTGATCTGCTTCGAGCGGCAAATATCGAAAAGTAAGAGCATGAGAGAATAAGCGATGCCCCTTTTCCTAAAATCGGGATGCACTGCCAAATTAGTGATGTGCGCCTCATCGAGTATAAGCCATGTGCCAACATAACCCACAACCCTTCCATCGAGTTCCGCGACCAGATAGCATGACCTGCTGTTTTGATAGAGTTCGGATAGAAATGCATACCTGGACCAGGGCGTTGGAAATGACAGTCTCTCGATCTCTACCACGTCATTGAGGTCCTCAGCCCTCATGGCGCGGATCTTCACCTGGGGCGCGTCCGCACGCTCTTTGTCCACTGATTTTTGCCTCCCACTTAACCTCTGCATCAGGCCTGCGGTGATAATAGGGTTCAAGATGAAACGCATCAGTCGCCTCACCCCTCTTCATTCGCAGGAGACCTAGCTCGGCTAGAATAGCGGCCCTTGGCTTGCGATATGTTCCAGAGACCTTTATTGCTCTTCTGCCCAGGTGCGCCCTGATCTTCTGCCAATTGTCGGATACCCCATCTCCAGTGAATAGAATATTGCCAGGAATATCTGGAAGATTCCTGAGCAACTCGTCGATATTGGAGATTCGTATATCCGTGGTCTTGATGACACATCTGTCAGGAAGGGCAAGGAGGTCGCCAAGTCCGATGTCACAAGAACCATTGGCCGATACGTCCTGAGCATCATATAATGCCCAGTAGACATTGCCGCGCTTTGCCGCAATGATGGGGCAAATCTTCTCCCCCGCCAGCGCACGGACCCCGAGCGCCAACACGTCTATGGTGGAGATGCCGACGAGAGGGCATTTCAGTATATATCCAAGGACCTTTGCGGCCGTGACACCTATCCTTACCCCAGTATAAGATCCGGGGCCGATGGTGACAGCAATTCCTGCAAGATCCTCGAGATCGCGATCTACTGCATCAAAGAGAGCGACGCAATCTGGGATGAGTCTTTCCGAACGCGCCTGAAACACACTGATGAAATGTTCGCCCAGAAGATTATCATCCTCAAATAGCGCCACACCGCCAGAACTGGTGGAAGTATCAATCGCAAGTATCAACAACGCCGCCGATCCCTCTCAAATATGAAACTAGCTGCTGCACAATCCCCTCAAACCTGTCTCCACAAGGCTCAAAGACAATGATTCGATCATTCTCCAGTTCGCCTAGCGCAAATCGGATGTCGAGCCTTTGTTGCGGCAGACTGTCCATTACGATCTCAGGCCACTCTATAAAACATACCCCATCACCATAGAAGTAATCCCCCAGGTCCAGCGTCTCGATGTCATTTTCAGCCCCGAGGCGATAAAGGTCAATATGATAAAAGGGCATCTTGCCGGGATATTCCTGGATCAAAGTGAAGGTCGGGCTTGTCACATACTCAGATATTCCAAGCCCCAGAGCAACCCCCTGCGCAAAGCAAGTCTTGCCTGTGCCAAGTTCCCCGAAGGCCGCGAGAACATCCCCGGGAGATAGGAACCGAGCCAATGCCTGACCTGCAAGGCTTGTATTCTCTGGACCTTTGCTCCTAAAGCAAAATCTGCCCACCCGATCACCTCTTCAAGGCACGCATAGATCCACAAATGACCAAATGTTACACGCGGACTGGCCTTCAGCATACAGATTATATTATACTCTGTCCTTGTGGATAAGCAACCAATGAGGCTCGAAAAGGGGATGGCAACAAGCGGCTTGCAGAGAGCGATGCTACATTTTTACATCGGTAGACCTATTCCACAGGTGGATGTATTTCGATATCAATCTGTCAAGCTCACGGCTTACGTCTCGCATTTCGTCGCTTATGACGAACTTTCCCTCTTTCGGGACCAGGGAATTCAATACTAGCCTAAGTTTTTCGATCTCATCCCGCAGCCCGGCTAGATTCTCGTCACTGTCGGGCCGTACCAAGATATGCACTAAATCTATACCCCCAGTACAAAAATATAGACTCGATGCTACACTGTTTCTATACAGTGAGATCTTTTTCAATAAAACTTTTTAGCATATTCGACAGTAAAAATAGATTTCCTGCGGCAAAAACCCCCAGAAGATATTACTTCATTCGAAGGACCCTACCAGCTCTCGCGTCTGTTGCGGCATTCTGCTCCAATGATAATTTCCCATTTACGATCACATAATCAATTCCCTCGGCGTATCTATGTGGATCGGCAAATGTCGCTTTATCGGCGATACGATTCTCGTCAAAAATCGTTATGTCCGCAAACATTCCGGGCCGGATCACCCCCCGCCTCGTGAGGCCGAGACGCTGCGCAGGAAGGGCTGACATCTTACGAATAGCCTCCTCCAACGGAAATATGCGTTCTTCCTTCCAGTAACGCGCCAGGACCCTGGGGAAAGTGCCATATGCCCTTGGATGCGGCTTTCCTGATGATAGGGCGCCATAGGGGGCTCGGGCGGTAGCGTCGCTGCCTATAGAAGAAAGCGGATGCGCCATCACTTCCTTGACATCATCCTCGCACATGCCAAACCTTACGGTGCCGACATCCATACCTTCCTCCAGCAGCAACCTGATTGATATATCGAAAGGCGTCATGCCTGACTCTTTCGCGATCGTGGCGAGGTCTTTGCCCTCAAATATCTTGTTTTTATGGGACTTCACCTGGGAAATGACGATTTTGTCCCAGCCAAGCTTTTCGCCCTGTTCATGTTCCACCACAGGCCTCAGTCTCTCAAGGACCCTCTCATCTCTGAGTCTCTCCATCATCTGACGCGTCCCGCCATCCGCAACCCACGAAGGGATTATAACGCTGAGACCAGTCGATGAGGCCGTATAAGGGTATACATCGCAAGCAACATCGATGCCGCGGGAACGAGCATCCTCCATCATCCTGAGAGTATCCTTCACCTTGCCCCAGTTTTGCCTTCCCTGTGCTTTATGGTGCGATATTTCCACCGGGATCCCGGTTCGCTCCCCTACAGCAATCGCCTCTTCCACAGCCTCATGCAACATATCGCCTTCATCGCGGATATGACTTGCATATATCCCCCCAAACTCCCGAGCTATCCTGGCAAGATTCACGATCTCATCAATGCCGGCGTAGCAAGATGGAGGGTATATGAGACCCGTCGAAAGCCCAAAGGCCCCGGAACACATAGCCTCTTGGACTAAATCCATCATCTTTGCCAGTTCGGCAGATGTGGGGGCACGCCGAGACTTTCCGACGACCGCTGATCTTATAGTGCCATGGCCCACAAGGGGGACAATGTTGACCGATGGTCGAGATCGCTCCACTACATCTAGATATTCCCCAAATGTTCTCCATGTCACCTCGATGGATAAATACTCCAAATCGCCACGGATGCTTTCCAGGGCTTCACCCAAAGCAGGCGCGAGTGAATACCCGCAATTGCCGATGACTTCCGTGGTAACCCCCTGGTGAATCTTGCTCTCGGCCCTAGGGTTGGCCAGGATGCTATCATCAGAGTGAGAGTGGATATCGATGAACCCCGGAGCGGCCACCATTCCGTCGGCTTCTATAACGGCGTGAGCCGGGCTCCTGTCACCAGGTCGGTATCTGCGCACCTCAACGATGATATCGTCAATGATTCCGATATCTCCAATAAACCAGGCACTGCCAGTGCCATCGACAATTTTCGCGCCACGTATGAGAAGGTCGAACATATGGGCACCCCCTGTTCATCTCGCCTGATGGGGCATCTTGATGGAGCATGATGACCCGATCGAAACCCTTCCACCTCACATCTTGACTAATTCCCGCCTTATTCGGGGACAATCCCATCACCCTTCAGGGGGGGTCCATCTTTCTGCCTGGCAGAAGCTGAACGCTATCTGAGAGAAGAGAGCAGCACCCACGGCCATGGCACGTTCATCAAAATCAAATTTAGGATGATGCGCAGGGTAAGGAGTACGCCCTGGAGTGGCCGCCCCCAGGAGCATGAAACAACCACGAGTATTTTGAAGATAGAATCCGAAGTCTTCCGACCCCATAGATGGGAAATCCTCGTGGACGATATTTTCATCGCCGATGATCTTCCGCGCAGCCTCTTCAGCAAAGTCGGTCATATCAGGGGAATTGACGGTGACAGGGTAACCTGTATTTACGACGACGTCACAAGTCGCGCCCATTCCGCGAGCGATACCGCGCGCAGTGCGTTCTATCCGATTCAAAAAATCAGCTCGGACCCTCGGAGATAGTGTCCTCAAGGTCGCGCTCATGGTTACCTCATCAGCTATGACATTTGGCCTGCACCCACCTGAAATTGCGCCGATAGTAAACACTACAGGCTCGATCGGGTTCCTCTCCCTGCTTACCAGAGATTGCAGAGCCAGAACGATGGTTGATGACACCACTATAGCATCGATGGCGCGGTGTGGAGCAGCGCCGTGCCCGCCCTTGCCGGTCACCTTGATTGTAAGATCATCAGTCGCCGCAAAAATTGTGCCAGACCTAAATCCTACTTTACCTACCGGAAGGTCAGACCAGATATGCAGGCCAAATATGGCATCTACAGGAGGGTCCGATAACGCGCCATCGCGAATCATGGAAACGGCCCCTCCCGGGCCTTCTTCAGCCGGCTGGAAAATAAACCTCACATTTCCATCCAGCTCATCTTGAAAACGAGAGAGTATCATGGCCGTTCCGAGCAGGATAGCTACATGGCCATCATGGCCACATGCATGCATGACCCCGGGTACCCTCGACCTGTATAGCACATCTTTCCTATCCTGTATTGGGAGCCCATCCATATCAGCTCTAAATGCTACGGTCTCCCCTGGTTGCTTTCCACGGAGAAAACCTAGGACCCCTGTCCCACCGACTCCTCTTTTGGTCTTGATCCCCAGAGATTCCAGGGCCTCAGCTATATACTCAGCGGTCTTATATTCATAACCGCTGAGCTCAGGGTACATATGAAGATTTCTCCTGATTTCGATCATCTTTGGCAAGAGGTCTTTCGCTTCCTCCACTATTACCTTCGAGTTTAGCATGAAAAGCCTCCTCATCCCGCGGGGTATAGTCCTTACTGGAGATCAGAGAGGGCTAGACTGATCTGCAAGGCACGGTCTACCATTTGCATGGTAACCGGGTCGAGATGAGAGACGCGTTCGCGTAAACGGCTTATGTCAAGCGTGCGTATCTGCTCCAAAAGCACAACAGAATCCTGAGGCAGTTTGCTCTTGCTGGCCGGCAATTCTACGTGCGTGGGCAGCTTCGCCCTTTTGATCTTGGAAGTAATGGCAGCCACAATAGTGGTGGGGCTGTACCGGTTGCCAATATCATTTTGGAGGATAAGAACAGGCCTTATCCCTCCCTGCTCCGATCCCACCACCGGATTCAGGTCAGCGTAAAAGATGTCACCTCTCGCTATAATAGGATTCATTATCTTGCTCCAAGAACGCCTCGTATTTTGCCAGGGCCTCCTCATCCGGCACCACGCACGAACAGGCAAGTTCCCGGTTCAGTGAGGCCATTTCGATGTAACCGTCTACCATTTTTTGTCTCTGATCCAGCCGGCGTCTCTTGAAAAGGTACTGATGGATGATCTCTCTCACGAAGGCGCTGCGATTCGTGCAATCCTTACGGACGAGGGCATCGAGTTCCTCCAGCATCTGATCTGTGACACTTACCACTATTCTTCTAGCCATACCGTTACCTGCCATTTCCATACCCTCACTTTCACTAAATATAGTGTATGGCCATCCCCTCAGCTGCCGCTGCGGCCTCTCCCAGCGCCTCAGATAGAGTCGGGTGCGCCCTTATTGCATCTTCGAATTCGTTCAAAGAAAGGCCATGCTTTATGGCAAGACTGGCCTCGCTCACCAACTCTGTGGCGCCCGGCCCTATGATGTGAGCGCCGATCAATCGTTTATCATCTTCTCTCGCAACAAGTTTTACCATCCCATCAGGTTGCCCCATCACAATCGCCTTACCATTGGCGACGAACGGAAACTTGCCAACTATCACCGGAATCCCTGCCTCGCGAGCGGCGTCCTCTGTCACCCCCACAGTACCGATCTCAGGCATAGTGAAAATCGCGCTTGGGATGGCCGAATAATCCATGGACATGCGCTCGCCAATCCCGAAATCAGCGGCTATGTTATGTGCTGCTACTATTCCTTGTTTTGATGCTACATGGGCAAGCATTACCTTAGCGGTGGCATCCCCGATGGCATAAACCATACTGTTGCTGGTCCTCATCCCATCATCCACCAAGATCTCGCTTCGTCTTCCCATATCTACATGTGCATCCTCGAGCCCTATGTCATCAGTGGCTGGCACCCTTCCTACACTTATGATAGCCCTTTCTGCCGTGATTTCCTCACCTGACTCTAATGCAGCTATAACCTTGCCGCCAGACTCTTCCAAATTCAATATCCTCTCCCCAGTTCTAATGACTATCCCGCGTTTCTTTAGAAAGGATTGGAGATGAGAACTAATTTCCCGGTCTTCAGATGGGAGGATGTGTGGTAGAAGCTCCAGCAAGATGACCCTGACTCCTAATTCAGAGAATATGCAAGCAAGTTCACAGCCTATTATACCACCGCCGACTATAAGAAGATCAGCAGGAAGGCTATTGCATTCAAGTATCTCATCACTGGTCATTACAGCCCGTCCGTCATAACAAAAACCGGGGAGCATCTGGGGTTTAGAACCAGTGGCGACGATGATGCGCTTCGCCTGGATATGACCAACGCCCTCAACCAGGACCCCATCATCTTGGAGGCGTCCCCTGCCCCGCAAAATGGTCACCCTGTGCTTCTTGAGAAGAAACTCCACGCCGGCGCGAAGTCTTGCGACAACCTGGCTTTTACGTTTCATGATGGCATCAAAATCTGCTGCGATAGTCTCGCCTGCAGAAATGCCGTATTCTGCGGAGCGCCTCATGGTAGCAAGAATCGACACACTATTTGCCAGCGCCTTTGTCGGTATGCATCCGCGATTTAAGCATGTGCCGCCTACATCCCGTGCCTCCACCAGGGCAACGGAGAGTCCAAGCTGACTTGCCCTTATGGCTGAGACATAACCACCCGGCCCCCCACCGAGGACAACAAGATCATATACAGTAGATTCCAAGTCTCATCACCTGACCTGTTAGGAATAAAATCGGGGCACGCGTTTGCTAATGGCGCATGTGACTTCATACCCTATGGTCCCGCACCACGATGCCACCTCATCAGCTGAGATCTCATCTGAACCCTGCCTTCCAATCAGGACGGCATCTTCCCCCGGCTCGACATATAGGTCGCCTGTGTCAACCATACACTGGTCCATGCAGATCCGCCCGACAACCGGAAATCTCTTCCCACGAATCAAAACCATTGCCTTTCCCGACAGGGCCCTCATGTATCCATCAGCATAGCCGACCGGTAGGGTAGAAATGAATGTCTCTTTCTTTGTTACGTAAGTCCTACCATAACTTATGCCAAACCCCGCGGGCACTTTCTTGGAATAAGCGATCCTCGTGACAAATGAGAGGGCTGGTTTGAGATCAAGCCCCCGCTTGAGATCTGCCGGGACCTGCCCAAAACTAAAGGGAGACAAACCATATATTATGATTCCCGGTCTTACCATATTAAACAAAGCCTGGGGGAATCTCATCAAAGCCGCGCTATTAGCTATATGTTTATAGGGCAACTTTATTCCACTTTTTTCAAGATCATCTACGAGATCCGAGAACTTCTGAATCTGAGCCAAGGCAAAACGTGGGTCGTTCTCGTCGGCTGTGGCGAGGTGACTGAATATGCCTTCCACCTCCAGGTTGGAAAGCTGCTCAACGCGCCGGATGAAACCAGCGGCCTCATGGGGGGTTATGCCCAGCCTCCCCATCCCGGTGTCGACCTTTATGTGCACCTTGGCTTTCTTTGCCTCCTGTGTGGCAGCCACCGAAAGATGCTCTGCGAGTTCAAGGGAACAAACCGAAGCGGTAAGGCCATACCTTATCACCTTTTTGGCCTGGTTCGGGAAGGTCTGGGATAAGATCAGGATGGGAGCGATTATGCCGCTCTTCCTCAGCGATACCCCTTCCTCGGCAAGGGCAACCCCAAGCCAGTTGGCCCCATTATTCAACGCCGCAGATGCCACCTGCACCGCTCCATGGCCATATGCGTCCGCTTTCACTACCGCCATTATCTCAACTCCGGGACCAACTTTGCGCCTTATCTCTCGGACATTATGACTTATAGCGTTCAAGTCAACATATACTCTGGTGGGCCTATCCGCCATCTCTTCCATTGCCTGGCCTCACAGTCCTTTCGCCATGCAAAACTTCCAATTAGTGGGCACGGGGATTGCGACATCAGTTGATCACTCTAAATCTCTTGTCTTCATCCTCGCACCGTCTGACAATCTCGAGACTTCGAGGGAGCCTCTCAAGGACATCCCCTGCCACCATCCCAATTTCTCCCACTTCATCGCGAGCAAGATCCCCTGCCAGCCCATGTATATATACCCCGGCCGCCGCCGCCTCAAGGGGTGGAAGGCCCTGGGCCATCAGGCCCGCAATTATTCCAGTAAGGACATCCCCCATCCCGGCGGTCGCCATGCCTGGATTTCCTGTAGGATTGATATAGGTCTGACCTTCTGGAGAAGAAATGACAGTATGCGCTCCCTTTAGCACGACTACCTTTCCCCATTGCCCTGCAAATGAACGGGCTATATCGAGACGATTCCGTCCCGCTTGTTCACCATTTCTGGCTAAAAGCCTTGCCATCTCTCCCATATGCGGGGTCAGGACCATCGGAGAACGAATGGCCTTCAAGATCTCTGGGTCAACCGAGATGGCGTTCAATGCATCGGCGTCCGCGACCACCGGGCAAGAACACATGGTCAGGACCTTCCTGATCAGCTGAGATGTCTCATTATTCATAGACATTCCCGGGCCAATGGCTAGAACATCATTGCGCTCAAGGAGGGTCGCTATGACACCTTCGCCATTTAGCGCCGCGCTCCTGGATTCTGTTTCAGGCAGCGGCTTTACAATGACCTCGGTGAGTTTCATATCCACATAATCACTCAGACTCCGCGGCACCGCAAGCGTTACGAGGCCGGCTCCACTCTTCAAAGCTGCCATGCTCGCAAGACATGCCGCTCCAGTCATCCCCTCGGAGCCTGCAACAACTAGCACACGTCCAAAGTTCGTCTTATGGGTATCCGGGCGCCGTGAAGGTATCCATGACCTCACTTCTTGAGCGGAAAGTAGATGACATTTTAGTTTCTCCTGGGCGAAGAGCAAGCCTGGAATGCCGATATTAGCTATGGCGAGCTCCCCCGCGAATTCAGCTCCTGGGTACAATAGAAGACCCAGCTTTGGCGCCCCCATTGTGACGGTGCAGGTCGCGCGAACGCACTTGACGCTGACCTTCCCGGTGGAAGCGTCAAGACCCGATGGAACGTCTACCGATACTATGGGGCGCCCAGAATCGTTCATGGCATCAATTACGGTTCCAATAAGTCCATTTATCTCTCCCTTGAATCCGGTCCCGAAGATGGCATCTACCAGAATGTCAGAAATAGAGAAACTGATCTTGACCTTCTGCATGTCTTCCAGGGAGAGTTCTTCTACTTCGATGCCCATATAATTGAGGGCTCTCAGATTGGTCGCGGCATCACCGGAAACCTCGGATTTCCTGCAGAGCAAGAATACCCTGACCTTTGCGCCAAAATTGGCAAGATGTCGGGCTGCGACGAATCCATCCCCGCCATTGTTGCCTTTTCCACAGACGATGCAGACTCGTCTCTGTGGGACAGGAACAGCCGATTCTTTTCGCAATCTCTCAGCCACTACGATGGCAACGGCCCGGCCGGCGTTTTCCATGAGGGCGATCCCGGGAATTCCAGCTTCCTCTATGGCACGTTTGTCAATCTCTCTCATCTCATCAGGTGTGAGGACTTTCACAAGACACTCCCCCATCCCCGGTAGCCACCGCCATGGCACATGCAAGATCTTTCAAATGAGTTATGCTCACCAAGATATCCCTTATGCCCTTTGACGATGCTAGATCCCGAGCTCGACCATGGAGAAGGATCAACGGCTTCCCGAGGTGATCCTCGAGGATCTCTACTTCAGTCCATGATATACCACGCATACCGGTCCCCAAGGCCTTGGCGGCTGCCTCTTTCGCGGCAAAACGCCCGGCGAAGCTCTCATACCGGCCGGCGCAAAGCTCCGCTTCCCTAGGGGTAAATACACGACCGATCAAACGATTTCCTTTTCTCTCCATAAGCTCACGAATGCGAGAGACCTCTATCATATCAAGTCCGATGCCTACGACCATGAGGCCCCCCTCTCTTCCTATTCAACAGTGACACTCTTCGCCAGATTCCTTGGTTTATCAACATCACAGCCCCTGGCGCAGGCGGCGTAATATGCAAAGAGCTGGAGAGGAACCACAGACAGAATGGGACTCAATATGTCATCGATCCTGGGAATCCTGAAGACATGATCAGCTACAGCATCTATGGTAGAATCATCATCATAGGCAATTCCTACCACGGTGGCGCCGCGGGCTTTCACTTCTTTGATGTTGCTTAGCATCTTCTCGTATACACCAGTCTGAGTCGCAAGGGCAAATACTGGCACGCCTTCCACGATCAAGGCAAGCGTACCATGCTTAAGTTCGCCAGCAGCGTATGCCTCTGCTCTTATATAGGATATCTCCTTGAGCTTGAGACTCCCCTCCATGGCTACAGCATAGTCTAGTCCCCTGCCCATGAAGAATATATCCTCGCATCCTTTAAACTTCTCCGCGAGTTGCGCCACCTCCTCCTCCACATGGTAAAAAAGCCTATCAACATATTGCGGGAGTTCGCCAAGGCCCCTCACTAGAGCCGAGGCCTCGACATCCGAAACCAATCCCCTCTGGCGCCCAAAGAAAATCCCAAGTAGATACATGGCAACAAGCTGGGAAATATAGGCTTTGGTGGATGCCACGGCGATCTCTGGGCCAGCCAGAGTATAGAGCACATGGTCAGAAGCCCTGGCTACCGAGCTACCAAGCACATTGGTGATCCCCAAGATCTTAGACCCTCTCGTCTTGGCTTCCTTGAGAGCAGCCAGGGTATCAGCGGTTTCCCCAGACTGACTTACAACTATTGTTAGATCGTCAGGGCCTACCAGGGGGTCACTATACCGGAATTCCGATGCTAACTCAACCTCTACAGGTATCCGGGAAAGCCGCTGTATCACCTGTCTTCCCACAAGACAGGCGTGGTAGGCAGTTCCGCAGGCTACCATGAAGATCTTAGAGAGCCGTCTTACCTCATCTGGATCCAGGCAGAGTTCTTTCAAATCGATATCCCTGCCATCCTCGCTGATCCGGCATGAAAGAGTGTTCCTTATAGCCGCTGGCTGTTCATGGATCTCTTTGAGCATGAAATGCCTATAACCACCCTTTTCAGCCATGGCTGGATCCCAGTCGATATGCATAGGGTCTCTTGATACTGGAACACCGGCCAGCGTAGATATATCTACACGATCCCGGGTGATTACGGCCATCTCGTCATCTTCAAGAATCAGAACATCCCGCGTGATACCAAGTACCGCGGGGATATCTGAAGCGATCAGATTCTCCTGGTCACCAAGGCCAATGACAAGAGGGCTGTTCCTTCTTGCGACCACGAGCTTTTCAGGCTCATCATGACACATGACAGCTATGGCAAACGAGCCCCTCACCTTCCCGAGACTTGCCCTTACCGCATCAGCAAGGTTCCCATCGTAATTTTCCTCGATCAGGTGAGATAGCACCTCGGTATCTGTATCCGAAGAAAATCTATGTCCCCTTGATTTCAATTCGCTGCGAAGACTCAGATAATTTTCAATGATTCCATTATGCACGACCACTATATTACCCTGACAATCGGAATGAGGATGGGCGTTTGCGTCTGAAGGCTCACCATGCGTAGCCCACCGGGTATGACCGACACCTACCGTCCCCTCTGGCATCTGACCTTCGAGTAGGCTCGCGAGTTTATCGAGCCTTCCCTGGGCCTTCTTGATGGCGACGCCATCACCCTTACACACGGCTATTCCCGCGGAATCGTAACCTCTATATTCAAGCGTTTTCAAGCTACCCAATAAAATCGGGGCAGCTTGCCGCACCCCTACATAACCCACTACCCCACACATAGGCCCTTATCCATCTCCCCTTTTAACCACACTCTTCGCGAATGACACCAGCAAGTCCATGCACCACTTCATGGACAAGATCCGAATCAGGACCTTCCCCCAGAATCCGGATAAGTGGTTCTGTCCCTGAGGGTCTTACGAAAATCCTTCCAGAACCCTTGAGTCTTTCCTCGGCATCCCTCACGGCCTGGCTAACCCTGGGATTAGAAAGGAACCTCTCCCTGTCGGAAACCTTGACATTCACAAGCAATTGCGGATAGGTCATCATTTGGCCTGCCAAAGAAGACAGAGGCCTGCCAGATGAGACCAATACCTTGAGCAAGTTTAGAGCCGTTATGAGCCCATCGCCAGTAGTGCTCTGGTTTAGGAAGATAATATGGCCCGATTGCTCACCGCCCAAGATTATCCCCCTATTTCGCATTTCCTCGAATACATAGCGGTCACCGGCCTTTGTGGCTATTACATCCCCGCCCTCGCGCCGGAAAGCGTCGATAAGGCCTAGATTGCTATAGACGGTCGCCACAACGGCCTTCTGGGGCAACATCCCCCTGCGAAGGAGGTCAAGACCGCAAATAGCTATGATATGGTCGCCGTCAACCACATTCCCATTCTCATCAATGGCAATCAACCTGTCAGCATCGCCATCATGGGTTAGCCCTACATCTGCGCCGTACCTGCGAACAGCGGCAGAGGCCGCCTCAGGATGCGTAGAACCACACCCCACATTGATATTGAGACCGTCGGGGTTGGAGTTGATGGGAATGACCGTGGCACCCAATTCTGCCAGGACACGCGGCGTGATCCTATATGAAGCTCCATTTGCACAATCCACCACGATCCTGAGACCGGTTAGATCAGGGGCGAATCCCTTGACAAAGTCAATATATCTGTCTTCCGCATCGGATATTTGACGCATCCGGCCTATGCCTGATGCGGTCGGACGAGGCAAAGAGTCATTACCTGATGGCCAACCGCTCTTTTCGACCAGCCCTGTGATTTCTTCTTCATCCTTGATAGAAAGCTTGAATCCTTCCTTGGAGAAGAATTTGATGCCATTATATTCCACCGGATTATGTGACGCGGAAATAACTACGCCTGCATCAGCCTTTAGGTCCCTGGTCAAAAATGCGATGGCAGGTGTTGGCATGATGCCCAGGTCGAGCACTGTCCCGCCAGAAGACATGATGCCAGCCGCCACGGCACATGATAACATGTCGCTAGATATCCTGGTATCTCTCCCCAGAGCAATGACCGCTGAACGATACTTCCGGGAAGCCCAGGACGCTCCTGCACGCCCGACTGCAAATGCCAGCTCCGGAGATAGCTCAGTATTGGCTATACCCCGAACTCCATCTGTCCCAAAAAGATTACCCACTTTCTCTCCCCTTCCCAGTCAAATAAGGAAAGTCTCTACACCATTATTAATTAGGTTATGCTATCTATTCTGTCGTGGACCTTCGCGTAATTCGGGTCTCTCGAGCCAGAGGCTCACAAAGACGGCTTCGGGCCGGAGGCGCACGCCAGTGACCCGGCCTCCCTCAGAGTCAAGTGGAGTAAGACGAGCCTCTATGGCAACAGTCCGTGTAGTCCGGCCGGCCTGAGACAACCTGGAGGCATCAACGAGACATGTCACCCTGGCGATTTTCTCCACCTTGCTTTGAGGGCCGGACACCAATACAGAGGCAGGCTCGACAGTTTGGCCGAAGGTGACCACTTCAGCGGATGGCACACCCATGAACGCTACGATGACCGGAAAGGTTCGCTCGATTACCGGTTCAGATTTAGCCATGAACGGCGAAGGCGATCCTCGTCCCACCACAAACCATATCACTACAGCCAAAAGAAGGGCTAGAAGCCTCAAGGAAAAATCTTGTCTCCAGGATTCGTTCAAAGGCATGCCTTCCTGTTTCTCCTCCCTCTCCCCGGCACATCACAACATCAAGCATGAACCTGCGCCTTGAGCCAATCTTTGAATGACTGTTTCGATCTGGTCTCAAGAAGTCGCTGAAGTCGCTCCCTCAAGGAGTCTTCATCCAAATAGCGCGTCAAGCGACCATCAGAGGCAAGCGAGATGACTCCAGTTTCCTCTGATACTATTACGACGGCCGCATCCGTCTGCTCCGAAATCCCGAGCGCTGCGCGATGACGTGTCCCCAGGCGACGGCTTACTGTAGGATTATCAGTAAGTGGTAGGTAGCAGCCGGCGGCGGCTATCCGCCCTCCCCTGATGACAACTGCTCCATCGTGCATCGGGGTATTGGGGGTAAAGATATTGAGCAGGAGTTCGCCTGATACAATTGCATCTAGTTTCATACCCATCTCGATCAAGTCAGATAGTCCTGTGTTGCGCTCTATGACCATAAGGGCTCCGATCTTTTCCCTGGACAGTATTCCGGCGGCCCTTGAGACCTCTGTAATAGTCCTTGCAGGATCATCCTGCCCAAATATATCGAATCCGGCGGAAAAGAGCCGTCCCCTTCCTATCTGCTCCAAGGCCCGTCGCAACTCCGGCAAGAATACGATCGGAAGAGCGACAAAGACCATGGTTATAGTCCTCTGCAGCAGCCAGTAGACTGTAGAAAGCCCAAATACCTGGCTTATCAGATTAGCGATGAACAGCACAGCAAGCCCCTTGATAAGGGAAACGGCTCTCGTTCCTCGAATGAGCACGAGGATGCGGTATATCACATATGCAACTATCAAGATATCGGCGACCGATGTCACTACCCTGAGAACACCAACTTGCCCGATGGCATTTCTAACCATGATGAGATAATTCTCGAAGGGCATGGCCTTCCCCCCGTGCTCTGGCTGTTCAATGACAGCAAGTTTCCATCTTCTATTGTCAAGTATACACTAATATTCTTCGATGACAATTGGAAAGTGTCGTCAGGCGCCAAACTTTGATAATTTCAAGGCATTGGCGAGCATGAGAGGCATCACTCCCAGAGTCGGGAACCTGCCGAGACTTCCTAATCGGCACTCCCGTTCGCCAAATGTCTTCAATCCATCACGCCTCGACCATTTGGACCACATCATTATCGGCACCGGATGCCAGCTATGTGCTTTCAAACGTGCCGGAGTTGAATGATCTCCAGTGATGACGAGTACATCAGGCTTCAAATCTAGGATCTTGGGGATCTCGCGATCTAGGGCCTCGAGAACTTCGACCCGCCGACCGAAGTTGCCATCCTCGCCTGCGCTGTCTGTATCCTTGACGTGGACATAGAAGAAATCATACTTGTCCCAATTGGCCTTCAATGTCTCGATCTCATCTGCAATTGTAGTCCCCGTTTCAAGGACATCCATTCCAACCAGCTTTGCGACTCCTCGATACATAGGATAAGTCGCGATTGCGGCTGGGGTCAGGTGGAATCTCTCACCCATGGTGGGTATATTAGGATGCTTCGCAAACCCCCTCAAAAGTAACATATTGGCAGGATGTTGATCGCGAAGGATTTCGGCCGCCTTTGAGATGAATTCGTTCACAATGCGAGAAGTTTTCTCAGCATCTGGCGAAAGGGCCTCAGGTTTCCTCGGCGCCTTCCCCTCTTTTTGTGGGTCGGTATCAGCAATATTCCCGGATAGGCCGTCACCCCGGAACACGACAACGAATCTATGGATCTTGCCGGTAACGATCATAACATCAGCGCCGGAGACTTTTACATCCTTCAGAAGTTCGCATAATTCGCGCGTCTTCTCCGTGGGTATCCTCCCTGCCCGCCTGTCTACGACGATCCCATTCTGGTCGACGGTGCAAAAGTTTCCCCTGGCAGCCACATCTTTCGGTCCCAGGTCAAAGCCGACTCCCAGCGCCTCCAAGACACCCCTACCTATTTCATACTCTGTTGGATCGTAGCCAAAGAGAGCAAGATGTGACGGACCACTGCCGGGAGTTACACCTAGGGCCACCGGATCGATCAAACCGCATTCGCAATCTCCGACCAGCCTATCGATATTTGGCTTACTGGCCGTCTCTAATTCAGTGAGACCGGTATCTTCGCTGGGAAGTCCCCCCAATCCATCAGCGACCACCAGCACGATTTTGGAATCCGTCTTCATAGAGATCTCTGAAACAACCTTGATGTCTACCATATTATCGCCGCAGCATCATCACACGCAAGTTGCGGCTTTCCTCCTTCCTTTTAGATCCATGCAGGCGACACCATTATAGGCGTGTATCCGCGTGACTATCGCGAATACAGTTTATCTCTGAGCTTTGATTCTATGCGCATCCGACATATCCTCCATAGACCTGCAGATTATATGAAAAAACTGTACGAGCATACTATAAGCGGAGAGGATGGTGGAAGGTTTGCCCATCGGCCCGGCCATCGTACGGCGAAATGCCAAGATCATCCTGGTTATCCTGGTGCTGCTGATATTGACCATCAGAGTCGCCCCCATTCCGGGACGCTCACAAGGCAGCATATTCTATGATAGAAACGGCCGGATCCTGACAGTGACCACATCAGCAGGCAAGATCCCGGTTCCTATAGGGCAAATGTCCAAGTACCTGCCAGAGGCAGTTGTTGCAATCGAAGATCAAAGATTCTACGTGCACTTCGGCATTGACCCCGTGGGGCTTGTGAGGGCGCTGGTGACTAATATCAGGGCCGGGCGAATTGTTGAGGGCGGGAGCACCATAACACAACAATTGGCTAAGAATATGTTTCTCACCCCTGAAAGGAGCATCGATCGTAAGCTCAAGGAAGCCATGCTGGCAGTGTACCTCGAGATGAAATTCGGCAAACGCGCGATCCTCGAGAAATACCTCAACACAGTATACTTCGGGCATGGAGCCTATGGTGTTGAAATGGCATCCCGCGTCTATTTCGGAAAAGGTGCGAAGGATCTTACCCTAGCTGAGTCAGCCATGCTTGCGGGGCTGATCCGCGGACCATATTACTACTCACCCTATAGAAACATAAAAGCTGCCATGGCAAGACGAGCAATGGTGCTCAATAGGATGGTGGCGATGGGATACATTTCGCCCATCGAAGCGGCCGAGGCGGCCAGGGAGCCCATCCGCCTCGCGGGACTCGAAGGCAGAGAATACCGGCAGGCCCCTTATTTTGTCGACTATGTGATGCAGCAGTTGGCAGACCGGTATCTCAATGATGGTGATTTGCTCTATAATGGAGGACTTCAGATCCATACGACATTGGATGTCAACATCCAGGTCGCGGCAGAGGAGGCGTTCCATGAGATCATAGGGGAGCTTGCTAAAGTGTCACCGGCAAAGCAGGGAAGTGCGCAGGGCGGCACCCTGATAACCCAGCCCCAGGGGGCTCTGGTGGCCATCGAGCCCCAAACGGGAGAAGTGCGGGCGCTCATTGGCGGCACCAGTTTCCGCATGACTCCATTTAATAGGGCCATAAATGCAAAACGCCAGCCAGGTTCGGCATTCAAGCCTTTTGTCTATGCTGCAGCCCTTGACCATGGATTTACGGCGGCGTCCTCCATCGCATGCGAACCTATCTATCTCCCAACGGCCCAGGGGGTATATAGCCCCAGGGACTTCGGCAAGGAGTCGTATCACTGGCGCGTCCTATCATTGAGAGAAGCTCTGGTTGTATCATGCAATGTCATTGCTGTCAAATTGAACTATGCGTTGGGACCAGAACTAGGAGCTTCCTACGCAAGAAACATGGGCATCACAAGTGTTCTCCGCCCCAATTTATCTCTGGTGCTTGGCACATCAGAAGTAAGCCCTCTCGAGATGGCAGTCGCATATTGCCCGCTGGCAAATGGGGGTTATGCCGTAAAACCAAAGTTCATGAACTCTATTTTGAGTTCCACCGGAGGGGTGATTCGAACATTCGCGACAAGGAAGTGGAAAGTGCTCGATCCAAGGACCTCATATATTCTGACGGATATGCTGAAAGGGGTATTGAAGCGAGGTGGCACAGCGCCTGATGTCTCCCGCATCTTCAGCCACCCAGCAGCCGGGAAGACCGGCTCGAGCCAGAACTTTACCGATGCATGGTTCGTAGGGTACACCCCTGACCTTGTCGCTGCCGTCTATATTGGGCATGATGATCCAGCGACCCCGGTGGCCCGGCCGGGAGGCGCCACGGCGGCCCTCATTTGGGCCAGATTTATGCAAAGGGTATATGGCAATGCGTCACCACGTGATTTTACTGAACCTTCCGGTTTGGTTCGCCGGGAAGTCTGCGGCACGTCCGGTATGTCTCCCACGCCCTTTTGCCCGTGGACCAGGCAAGAGGTCTTCAAGGCTGAGACAGCTCCGGATACCCCCTGCACATGGCATAGCCCTGGCGCCGTCATGAAAGGAATGAACAAGGCTCGCTAGAGCAGAGCTGAGCCATCAAGGGAATGCAAGGCACTTTGAATAAAAGAAGTGAAATTCGCCAAAACCTGGAGGATATTGAGCAATTATGTAGAAGTAACCAGATTGATGTTGCGGTCGATGGGAGCATGATATTTTCGCCGGGGAACGATGTCCAGGAAGGGGGAAGCGGCGTTCCCTCCCCGGTTTTATGACCGGGGCATGCGACGCCGAGTAAAGAGAGTGGAAAAACAGCATGCAAAGCAGTATGTGTCAGATTTCACACCAGGCCAGCACATTTCAAGTCCTTTCCTGGCTAGGGACAAACAACTGATCAATTTCGCCAATAAACCAGGACAATTTTTGCAGATAACTTTGCTTGACAAAACGGGAGAGATAAAGGCAGTATTGTGGGAAGACAACAATGGAGCATTTTCCGCATTTGAGGATGGTGACATAGTCTGGGTTGAGGGACAGATAAAAACCTATCGTGGCGCTCCACAGGTGACTATTCACGAACTCCGCAAGTGCGAGAAGGGTACCTACAATCTAGAGGATTTTCTACCGCGGACTAAGAAGGATACTGAGCTCTTGCTGCAGACGATCAGGGATACAGCGGCGTCAGTCAAAGATCCCTATTTGTGGATGCTGCTCGAATCTTTTCTAGATGACCCGAAGTGGGTCACCGGATTTATGAATGCTCCCGCCGCGAAGTCCGTGCACCATGCGTATCTCGGCGGGCTGATCGAGCATTCCACGAATGTGATGAACATCGCCCTGTATATCTCCACCATCTACCCAGAGATCGACAGGGATCTCCTGGTCACGGGGGCCATTCTTCATGACATTGGCAAGATTGCCGAATATCGATTTGACGGCATCCTGGACATCTCTGACGAAGGGAGACTTCTCGGCCATATCGTCATAGGCGACCAGATGATCGCAGAGAAAATCAAGGGCATCGAGGGATTTCCCAAAGAACTGGAGATGAAGATACGCCACATGATCCTGAGCCATCATGGCGAATACGAGTATGGCTCGCCGAAACGCCCGAAATTCGCTGAGGCATGTGCGCTTCATTATGCTGACAACCTCGACGCCCACGTCTCCCGGTTCATCCATGTCCAACAGACCTACAAAGGGAAAGCTGGTCACTGGAGCCCGTATGATAATGTCCTGGATAGACATATCTATCTAGGGTCAGATTATGGTATGCCTGTGGATGAAATCGCGGCTGCAGGCCCCGATGATGGCCGGGAAACACATTAAGTGTCTGCAGAAGCGGGTTCAAAGATAAACTTCCCGAAGGCCTCAGCGACTCCGTTGCCATCAGGGGCTTCTGTCACATAGTCGGCCATCTGCTTGACGCTCTCCTCGGCGTTCGCTACAGCCACTCCTATGGATGCGGCTTTTAGCATTTCTATATCATTCTCAGAATCCCCAATCGCCATGATCTCACCCGCATGGATGCCGAATCTTTCGGCAAGCTTCAATAATGCCCTCCCCTTTGAGACACCCTTATTGACCACTTCCACATATGTAGGCAAGGAAATCATGATATTGAGCCTGTCTCCAAAGCGTTGCTTGAGAATCCCCAGATGCTTGCGCGCAATCTCTTCGGGGGCGAGAATCAATAGTTTTGTTGAGCCTTCGGCCGACCTCTGCCTCAGGAATGCGGCAAGATCAGGCACAGCCACGACCTTCGCGCCATAGCGGCTGCTATACATTTCAGCTTCATCTGACATCCTGTTGACATAGACCACTTCATCGATGTAGGTATTCACCGTAAGGTCATTTTCCTCTGCGTACCGGATGATCTCCAGCGAGAGATCATATGGGACCGGGAGGTGGAAATATACTTCGCCAGACTTAGATGCCTTGATCAGAGCCCCATTGTAAGTGATCAATGGAATATCGAGGCCTAGTTGATCCCCAAGCGGAGCCACGGCCGAGAACATCCTGCCGCTGGCAAGGGTGACCATTACGCCCTGCCGGATAGCTTTCTCAATGACCGCCTGGCCAGCCTCAGAAATATGATTTGGGGCATCTAGAAGCGTGTTGTCAAGATCTAGAGCAACAAGTCTTATCGCCATTGAATCATTCATCCCTTTCGATAGGAAGGACACCCATTCCATTCCCTACAAAGCATCGGACTCTTTATATCATTACTCCAGGTTATTTAGCGACGGCATCCAGCAGAAATTCACCTGCAGACATCTGATAGAGTCGGCTGTATATTCCTCCTCTGGCCATTAGTTCATCATGAGTGCCAATCTCTGCTATTCGTCCTTCCTGTAATACCAATATTTTATCCGCCCGGCGAATTGTAGACAACCTATGCGCTATCACTATTGTGGTACGATTCTTGATAAGTTTTTCGATAGCATCTTGAATCATCGCCTCTGTTTCAGCATCCACCGATGAAGTCGCCTCATCCAGGATGAGGATCGGCGCATCCTTGAGGATCGCTCTTGCTATCGAGAGCCTCTGCTTCTGGCCACCGGAGAGCCTGACTCCGCGCTCGCCAAGGTAGGTGTCATATCCGTGAGGTAAGGTTTCAATGAATTCGTGCGCATTGGCAAGCCTTGCGGCGCAGATCATCTCTTCCTCTTTCGCGTCCGGCCTGCCGCAGAGTATATTCTCGCGCACGGTGCCGTTGAAAAGGAAGACATCCTGCAGAACCATGCTAATGGATTGTCGCAGCGATTTCAAGGTGACCGTAGAGATATCATGTCCATCGATGTAGATAGTTCCCTTCTGGGGCTGGTAGAATCGGGGAATAAGCCCGGCCAGGGTGGATTTCCCGACGCCTGTAGGCCCCACCAGAGCTAGCATCTCCCCGGGGTGGACTTCAAACGACACATCCTGGAGCACCGGAGTTATTCCGTCATATGAGAAAGATACATTCTCAAACCTAACGTGTCCTTCAACCCTGCCAATAGGCTTTGCGCCAGGGGAATCTTTTATATCTGGCTCTGTGTCAAGAATCTGGAAGAATCTCTCGCCGCTGGCAAGAGCCTGCTGAAGACCCTCATTTAGTCGCGCCAGTAGAGTTATGGGCTGGTAAAACATGTTCAGATAGAGGAGAAATGTTACGATGTCTTGTATGGAGACCCTTTGGCGCAATGCAAGCAACCCCCCAGCGAGTACCACTATCACGCCGCCCACAGACCCGAGCCATTCTACCAGAGGATGGTATATTGCATTGAGGCGCAATGCTGTAAGCAAGTCTCCGGTATACTTCTTGGACCGAGTATGCACCCTTGCCATTTCTATCTGCTCCCTGGTAAATAGCTGGATCTCCTTGATTCCTGAGAAATTATCCTGCAGTAGCGCATTGAGCTGCGATAGACTCTCTTGGGCCTCGCGGAATACCGGGCGGATCTTCTTGCTGAAGGATAGAACGACCCAGGCGAGAAATGGCATAGGAATTAGGGTTAGGAACGCAAGGGCGACATTCAATCGGAAAAGTATTATGGCTATCCCCACCAGTACCAGGCCATTCACTGCCAAATCTGGAATGGCGTGAGCGAGAAGGGACTCAAAATTCGCTGTGTCATTTACGACCCTGGACATAAGCTGGCCCGTTTGCTTGTTTGAATAGAAACGCAAGGATAGTTTCTGAAGATGCTCATACAGCAATACCCTAAGATCAGATACAAGATTCCATGCCACCGAATGCGCCGTATAGCTTGTAGTATACTGAAACAAGGCCTTTACGATATATGCGGCAAGAAGAAGGATCGCGAGCATCACCACTCTCCTAGAATCAAATCCCAGCATCTCCCCATTGAGATCCGCAGAAGAACTCACAGTTGGAGACGTTATGATGCCCACCAAGGACCTCATGAGCCACGGTCCCACCAAACTACACGCGGTCACTAGGACCGTACTCAGGATGACCAGCAGGAGCTTAAGCCGATAAGGCTTGAGGAAGGCAAGAAATCGCCTGAAGGTCTGCACGAACCACACCCCGCCGAAAAATGGTAGAAAGGTGAAACGCCAAACAGATTATACCACATCTGAAAATGTGCTTGAAGGGGAGTTGACGGATGGACGGATTTACGGTATACTAAGGCTTGCCAGAGCGAAACCGAGTTTTGTGGCCGGTTGTTTCCGGGCGAATAGCTCAGCTGGGAGAGCACCTCCCTTACAAGGAGGGGGTCGGCAGTTCAACTCTGCCTTCGCCCACCATATCAAGAGACTGCGGAGGCGTGGTGCAGTGGTCTAACATGCCTGCCTGTCACGCAGGAGATCGCGGGTTCGACTCCCGTCGCCTCCGCCATACTCAATACAATTGCATAGAATGATTTTTTAGGTGCCGAGATAGCTCAGTTGGTAGAGCAGCGGACTGAAAATCCGCGTGTCCCCAGTTCGATTCTGGGTCTCGGCACCAAGTATTTCTAGGGGTTGCGGGATTTGAGAAAAAGAGTTCGACAGCTAAATGACAGCAAAACATAAAAGGCCTCGGCGCTCGCCGGGGCCATCACGTCGGGCATTGCTTGCTGTCCTTGCCGGCGACAGCGAGATTTTCAGCCTCAGAGGATGATTTCGCTCATACTTATAATTAGATAGGGGTCTCTATTTCCGCTCCAAAGGTGAAGGTTCTGCCGCTTCTCTTGGTACCTCAAGGGCGTCTAGGAGATTGCTCGAAAACTCTGACGACCTCTATATATTGTGGCTACGCTTAAGAGTTGCCCCAACATATTGTGGGATATAGCTTCTTTGATAGAGTTTCCGAGCATATTCCTAGGAAGTTTTCTATAGCTGCCATTAGTTCCTTCTGGTCCTTAATGCATGAGATGTGTGGCATTAAGGAGAATATCATCTTGTTCTCCCTGCGAATCGCCTCCAGAAGGGCTGCACCGCCATACTCCTCCCAGAGAACCTCGCGCCCTCCAGGTGTTTCTTTGAAGCATACACGGGCACGAGGACGCCCACGCCCGCGGGAAATCTCATAGACATGCCCGTCGGCAACATAGTAATGTATATAAAGAAGTCTGCCATTCTTGCGCGCGTAGACGCGCTTCCCCCGCTTATAGGCATAAATAGCTTCTCTCACTGGCCATCCTCCCTTCGCGCCCCTATCAAGGGTCATGGCAACCCTTATCGAGCCACCCTGATCATTGAATAGGGTTCTGCATAGGGTCCCTATGCACCTGCATAACCCTGCTGCACATCCTCTGCAGCAGTCGCTATGCAACGTGTATAGATTACCTATACCTGCGCATTGTAGTGGGAATGGGAAAAGGGTAGCACTGGTACGCTTATCCGCCGGATTGGCTTAATATCCGATTCCAAGATGGTATCGATGTCCTTAGAAGTTGAGGCAGAGATCAGCTGCTCCCCACAACTCCTACAAACCTGTGCCGGTACTCCGTCGATCACGATTAAACGACCCTTGTAGTGGAAGTCAAGCTGGATTGTCTTTTCTTCCAGAATCCCGCCGCAAACCGGGCAGATATTTGCATCATTCATTCGGATGTCCCCCCTTACGCCTGATTTTATAGGCTATCCATTGTTTTTCATCCGGGAAGTAGAAGGTTATGATATCGCTAACCGGAGCCATGCTGCAAACTACGTGCAATGGCAGTCCACTTGGAGTATGCCCGTAGATAAGGCAGCTTGGGAAGGGCCTGTCATTAGGGTATTCCTCGATAATCTCCCCATTCAAGATAGCGGCTTCCATGTCCCCTGCTGTAATTCCTCGCTCCTTGGAGCGAATTGCAGCATGGGTGGTTAAGCGATAACTGCCCTCCCTTATTTTGGTCCGGATTTTCTCAATATCCAAAGAGGCTCACTCCCTAACTCCTGCATCCCCTTTTTCATGGCCTCTATAGCCTCTATAAGCTCCTCACGGATGCTCATTGTTAGGGCCTCCTTACTGGACTGGCTACCGATAGGCCTCCCGCCCATGTCTTACTCGCAGAATATAAAGAAGCTCTTGCTCCCGTTCAATTCGGAAGATAACCCGCCAGTCTCCCACCCTGAGCCGCCATTCCCCCGGGCTGCCCTGGAGTTTCTTCAGGTCTACAGCTTGCGGGTACGTTAGAAGTCGGTCCAAAGCAGCCCTAATCCGCCTTTGTGTTTTCCTGTCAAGATTAGCAAAGTCTTTCTGGGCCGGTTCGGTTATCTCAAGTTTCATAATCCCAGTTCCCTTTTAAACTCTTCCCAGGGCTTTGTCTT